>NZ_JADBSA010000117.1:0-11652 GCF_020246945.1 Microcystis sp. M113S1
GGTGGTCAACTACCTAATTTTCAGGGAAAAAGTGCTTAAATTTCCCCCCGATCACTCCCCTATCCAGTACTTTTTGATTGACAAAAGGTCTAACAGTCTTACCCAACAAGGTTTTTAGATTTATTCAGCAAGCCCTAATTAGACCCATTATTGCAGACATTTTGGCAAATTTTCCTTTTTAGGATGGTTTTCCTGAATTGAGATTCTCCCCCCTTACTTTAAGTAAGGGGGAAAAAAAATCAATTGGCACGCTGTTCAACCAACAGTTGGTAAGCATGATTAAAATCAGCCGTTGTAATGCGAATCTCAGCCGGGTCAGTCATTCCCTGATGGCGATAACGACGAATTGCCATCAGTGCCGCTTGGTTACATAATAACGCTAAATCTGCGCCATTCCAGCCTTCGGTTGCCTCGGCCCAATAGCCTAAATCCACATCCTCTAAAGGACGTTCATCATTATGGACACCGAGAATTGCTAAACGACTAGAGGCATTCGGTAAATCAACTTTTAACTGTAAATCCAACCGTCCCGCTCGCAATAAGGCTGGGTCTAACGCATCTGGGCGATTAGTGGCTCCAATCACTAAAATCGTTGCCCCCGTTTGCAACCCATCCAACTCCGTGAGGATTTGTCCCACAACCCGGTCACTCACTCCTGAATCCCCACTATAACGACCTCTTGCTGGTGCTAAAGTATCAATCTCATCAATAAAAACTACACAAGGTGCTGCCTGACGAGCTTTGGCAAACAACTCACGCACCGCTTGTTCACTCGCACCCACCCATTTACTCAAAAGCTCAGGTCCATTAATACTAATAAAATTAGCTCGCGCCTGAGATGCAACCGCTTTGGCCAATAAGGTTTTTCCCGTTCCGGGTGGCCCCCAAAGTAAAATACCTTTGGGAGCTTGGGCTTTGGTTTGCGTATATAATTGAGGATGGAGTAATGCCCCTTCCACGGACTCCTGTAGGGTTTGTTTAATCTGTTCAAGTCCGCCAATATTGTCCCAAGCCACATGGGGAGATTCCACTTCCACAGACCGCAATACCGCCGGTTTAACTTCTTTAAGGGCTTGCAAAAAGTCGGCTTGGACCACCGTCATTGTTTCTGGAATTTGCGAGTCAATCGTAGGAACCTGGCGTCGCAAAGCACTATAGGCCGCTTTCTGGCAAACGGCTTTTAAATCTGACCCGACAAATCCCACCGCATTATCGGCAATCAGGGCTAAGGAAACTGACTCATCTAGGGGCATGGAACGGGTGAGAATATTGAGGATTTCTAAACGGCCTTTGCGGTCAGGCACCCGAAAGAGGACTTCTCTGTCAAACCGTCCAGGGCGACGGAGGGCAGGGTCAAGATGGTCGGGACGGTTTGTCGCAGCTAGAACAATCACCCCTCGGCTTTGGGCAAAGCCATCCATTAAACCCAGCAATTGGGCCACCAGTCTTTTTTCTACTTCCCCTTCAACTTTACTGCGGTCGGGTGCCATGCTATCAATTTCGTCAATAAAAACGATACAAGGCGCATTCTTACTGGCTTTCTCAAAAATTCCCCGCAGTCTTTGCTCGGCTTCCCCATAATATTTGCTGATCACCTCTGGTCCTACTAAGGCAATATAGTTAACACCGAGTTCTTCGGCCAAAGCACGGGCGGTCAGGGTTTTACCGGTTCCAGGGGGTCCGACTAAGAGAACGCCGCGAGTGGGTTCAAGTCCTAACTTAGCCAACAAGTCAGGGCGTTTCAGAGGAATGGCAATTAGTTCTTTGAGTTCTTTAATCACTTCCGTCAATCCACCAACATCTTTAAGGGAAGCAGTGGTGGGTTCTTCTGGCTGTGTCATAGTGTCTTTAACCCCTGAATCAGTGGAGGATGAGCGATTGCGATTGACCTCAAAATCATCCCCGCCAGAATTGCTCGGACGAGAAACCCCCCCTGAACGGGGAATACCGCCAGAACGGGGAATATTACTCAAGGGACGAGAATTAAATTGCATTTCGGTTTTAATTTCCCCTTTTTCCAGTTTTTCTTCTAAGATTTTGGCCAGTTCGACTAATTGCTCAAAGCCTTTGAATAATTCTGCCATAAAATTTCTCCTGAATCAATTGAAGGATGGGGACTGGGTGATAGATAGGGTTAAGAAGTCCGACTTGATAAGACTAATTACCTTTAAAATAACAGATCTGCCGCGCCTTTTACCCGGGCTAGAGGTTCTACTGACCGGGGTAAACTGGGTAAGCGGATCAAAGTTTGATCTGGGAATAAATCCCGATCAATTTCCTCATTAGCGTGATAACGATTCTGCACGACATAACGTTGATAGATTCCCATTTTTTTCAAAGATGCTGTCAATCGCAGTTGTTCGGCAACGATCGCATCTTGGGCTTGCAAAATTCCAATAAATTCTGTATGTTGGGGGTCTTTTAGTTTTTTCTGGGCAGACATCACTTGTTGTCTTAAGGTTCGCAATCGTCCCATTAAATCTACACGCCCTAAGACATTTTGATACTTCATCCAAAGCTTAAAAATCCAACTTAACCAATCTCCTAAAGCCGTTGGCATTTCCAAAAATCGCAGGAGATGACCGGTAGGAGCCGTATCTAAAATAATCAAATCTTGTTGTTTCTGGTCTAATAAATCCATCACTGTTACTAGGGATAACATTTCATCAATTCCTGGCAGAGATTGAGCTACAATTTGTCGCCAAGCTTCTGGAGTATAAGCTAGTTTGATGTTTCCTTCTTCCTTACCTTCACCACTAATCATTTCTGCCAGTTCCCATAAATAATCATCCCGAAATTTTTCTAAAATGATATCAGCATCAACTTCTTGACCACTTAAATTATCAGTTAATTGTGTGGATTGATGTCCTAACTTTGTCCCAAAGGCATCTCCCAAAGAATGCGCTGGATCAATAGAAATAATTCTAATTTTTTGCTCGGGATGACGATTAGCTAACGCCCAACCAATGGCCGCGGCAACGGTTGTTTTTCCCACCCCCCCCTTGCCACCAATGATAATGAGTTGGCGTTTGTCGTCAATAAAATCACTAAAACTCGGCAGAATTTTTTGCGGCCATTGAATAGGAGGTGGGGGAGTAAATTCTACTTTTTCGATGATTTTAATTTGACTCATTATCTGATCTAATGCTTCACTTCCTAGGGGTTCTTTTGATTGTTGGGGCAGGGTGAAAATTGTCTCTTGACCCGGAATTTTTAGGAATTTATCGAGGAGTTGCTGTTGCTCACTATAGCGATCTAAATTTTGCTTAGGATCCGTTAGAATTCGATTAATAAATAAGCTGCCGCAGGGAACATTTAAGTGATGCAAACTATTGAGCAATCGTTCGGTTTCTACTAAACTCATCGGTTCGGCAATTGCCACAATTAAACAAAGGGTAAAATCCCGATCTTGTAGAATTCGTTTGCCTTCGGTTAATTCTGCTTGTGTTTTCACTAAAAAGTCATCCACATCATCGGCATTGTAGGTTTTTGAAAAAGTTTGCGAAATAACACGATGTTTTTCTTGAAACAACTCTAGAGAATTTAAAATAATCTCTAAAAAGTCTTTAATTCCCAATAAATTCAAGGTATGACCAGAGGGAGCCATATCAACAACAATTCGATCTACAACATTGTCAATAAGTAATCGTTGAATTTCTAATAGACCCATAATTTCATCTAAACCTGGCCAGTCTAAATCCCAAACAGGAGTTAAATCTTCTCCTTCAACAAAACTGCCCCGTTCTACTAAAATTTCTAAAAATTTTCCGTATTTTTCTTTAAATTCTAAGAGCAATTTTTCCGCATCTAATGCCCTAACTTTTAAGTTGGACAAGTCTTTTACAGGTGATGCTTGATCGCTAACTTCTGTTTGCAATACATCCCCTAAAGAATGAGCCGGATCGGTTGAGATTAATAGGATTTGTTCTTCGGGAAATAATTTAGCCCAACGGCGAGCAAATCCACAGGAAAGAGTAGTTTTTCCCACTCCTCCTTTGCCACTAAACATAACTAAATGTCGAGTGTCATAACGACTTAGAGAGTTATTTACCAAGTTAAAGTTAGTCATAGAAAAATCAAGTTAAGTAAAGTGATAGGGGGGAGAAACTTGTTCTAATTGTAATTGCCAACGGGGGCAGACTTTCTGCCAATGCAAGACTTGCTCGATTAGCAAAGGTTCTTCTTGAAAATTAACTAAAAGATAAATTCGTGATTCTGTACCTGGAGCAGTAATAATCCTCGTTGACGGATAGCTTTGGGTCACTAAATGCACGAAATTTTGCCATTCTGAACCTTGCAAAGTATAAAAATCTTGTTGGGCTTCATAAAGCTGTTTTTTGGCTAAAAAATATTGTCTGCCCCTGCTTTCAGAAAAGAGTACAGGCTCCTCTAGCTTACGGGGAATACATTTTAAAAGATATTCTCCTTTTCCCTCAAGTTGTTCAATTTTTTCTTGATATTCTTGGGCATGAGAACAAAGATGAGTCAGTAAATTTTCTGCCTCTAAAAAAGATGTGCCAAAACGTAAGGGTAAAATAGTGGTTTGTTGAAATAATTCACAGATGACTCGATCATGGCATAAAACGGATTGAATCAAGCGTTCATCATCATTTTGTAAAGTGTCTAAACAAACTTCGGGTTCGACTATGGCCGAGAGGTCTCCACCAGTTATCAGTAACAATGGGTTAGCCATTCCAACGGGTAATGTTAGGCTTTCTATTGGGGTTTTCAAAAAAGCGTAAGTATATAGATTGTACAATTTCATAGGGTTTACCAAAAGAAAATTTACGATTTTTTACAAGTTTTTATATTGGGGCGTTGATATGCTAGAATATTCTAAGTTATTCAGGGATTGTTATGACAACCACTCGTTCACCCAGATCAATTAGATCTAAAATTAGCACTATGCCTCGGAAACAATCTGAAGCAGATCAGCAACTTGAGCTTTATAAGTTAATTACTGAAAAACAACGTATCCAAGAAAAATTAGAAATGATGGAGCGGCAGATTCAGCAGTTAAAAAGTCGTCTGACGTTTGTGACAGATCAAATTGAGACTACAGAACAAAGTATTCAAAATTTGCGTACAGTCAATCCTCCTAGTTTAGCTAAAAAACCTGATTCCCCCAAAACCGTTGCTCACTCCTCTAATAATTCTAGTAATTTCCAAGCTTTTTACCTAGAATATTAAGGCTTAATCAAGGGCTAGTTCTGACCAAGCTTCAACGAGTTCTTGAGCTTGTCAAAGCCGCCCTTACTAAGCGCCGCTACAATTTGTGATTTTGTTCATGGCCTATAGGGTGGGAAAGATTGTCAGTTCTGAACGTGGGACGTATAGAAAAATTTTAGAGAGAAGATTCAGATTGGTCTTCTGCCGTCTCTTCTTCTTCTAAGGCTTGAATTTTTAATAAAAGTTCTTCTTCCTGAATTTCAAACTCTTCCTCGGAAATGTTGCCCATATCGTAATCTAGTTGTAAGGATAATAATAATTTGTGCAAGTTTTCAGACTCATCATATTCTATATCTGCACGCTCTTGAATTTTTTCCCCAATCCAGATCAGACCCCCAATAGGACCGGTAACAGGAAGAAATAAAAGATTGAGAAACATAACTAATACTCTCCTTAGATAAGTTGGGCAAAGGTATAGGGTGCGGTTAAATTGTTATAGCGAATTCTTAGGCGATCACCAAACTGCTGATCGATCGCTTCAACGTTTTGGCTAAATTCCGGCTCTTGCTCCCAGGGAATTAAATAAGCTGCATTGTAAATCATGTCATCCGTCATCGGATCGCTTTCAATCACCTCTTGGGCGCGATGATTTAATTTATCTCTAAAGACTTGAATAACGTCTTGTTTCCGTTGAAATACAGTGCCTTCAATCATTTGACCTATATGGATGATTTCTTCCATATTTAAGTTTTTCCCCATCATCGCATCCCGTTCTTGCTTTAACTTAGGATTAGACTCCAAAGCCGCTTGTAATTCCCACTGATTATCCCAAAAAATCTTAATGCTAACTTCTCGTTGGCCTGACAGTTTAGCAAATAATTCTTTCAGTTGGTCTTTATACGGATTAATTAATTGTTCGGTGACGGATTCCCAGTTTTTTATAACTAACCCAAACCGCAGTGGTAACAAGGTTGTAAACCCTGCTTCCATGGCAGTTTCTAATACTTTTTCATGGCAAATTAAATAGCGACGGGATGCCAAATACTTTTCCTTATGAGCAAGGGAGTAGAGAAAACTAAAACCCTCAATCATCTCACTGTGAACTGGCTCATTATCAATCCCTTGCAAACCTAGTTCGTCAGGAACTGGTTCGGGAAATATTCCATATAAATAAAGACCCACTGTCATCAGTATTCTCCCAAATTAAACCGGCTGAGAAGTTAAAACCAAACGAAGCTTTAGATGAATTAGATCTAGTTGAGCTAAACCCAGATCGACATTTCCTTCCACAACAACTCCCGTATTGAGGAGTCGATCCACTAATTCTAACACAGAAGGCTTCATACCCTCCTCTCCGGGGTAATAACTCCCTGCTTCAGGTAAAAGAGTTCCAAACTCTCCTAGGTGGACATTTAACTCTTCTGGCTCAACCTCAAAAATTTCACACAAATGGAGAATTTGTTCTTGCAATTTTTGGATACTTTCGGCAGCTCTATCTAAATCAGACTCACTGAGAACCCCTTTTTCCATCCGGCGAATGATTTGGGCTTCGAGCAATTGGCGTACCAGTTCCACGACAGTTAACAGTAAAGGGGCTAAACCGGCTTGGCTGTTACTTTCTGGACGGGTCAGCAAGGCTTGATTATCAGAATCGTAAGGTGTGCAAGCAAGTGTCATGGTTGGAATTGGTAAATGAGCAGTTTTTGACGGTAAGTCTCTAGTGGGGAGCTTGGCCAAGAAATTTTATCTGAGGGAAAATAATGATGTAATTAAACAATGTCAACTTTCCTCTGCACTCAATTTGGTTAAAGATTTTAAGGTTTGAAGTCGGCGTGAAAGTTCCAGATTTTCTGCCAATAAAGCTTGGGATTGGCTAGGGAGGTAGGGGTCGCTTTCCCACCCATTAATTGCCATCTCCCTTGCTCTATCAACAGAGGCAATCGTTAACTGGTATAAACTTCCTTACCGGAGGAATTTCAATGTATATAAGGAATGTGCCTGCTCGTTCGGACTGCTATCACGGCTCTCCATTACACTCAATTTGGCTAAGGATTTTAAGGCTTGAAGTCGGCGTGAAAGTTCCAGGTTTTCTGCGAATAAAGCTTGGCATTGGCTAGGGAGGTAGGGATAACCTTGCAAGCCGTTAATCGCCGTTTCCCTTGCTTTATCAAGGGGGGCAATCGTCTCGTGTAAATTTCCTAACCTTTGAGGATTCAAGTGAGGAATTTCACGCATCTGAGGAATGTGCTTCATCGTTCGGACTGGGATCATGGCTCTCCATTGCACTCAATTGGGTTAAGGATTTTAAGGTTTCAAGCTCGGTTTCTAGGGTTTGGAGTCGGAGTGAAAGTTCCCGATTTTCTGCTAGTAAAGCTTGGGATTGGCTATGGAGGTAGGGATCCCCTTCCCACCAGTTGATTCCCATTTCCCTTGCTTTATCAACAGAGGCAATTAACAAACGAATGCGGATATTTAGAAGTTCAGTGGAGGCGATCGAAACTGAAATATCGCCAGCAATCACAATTCCTTTATCTAAAACTCGTTCAAGGATATCCGCCAAACTCGAACCTTGAGTTGCTGTTTTCAGGGAGTTGTTTGATTGGGTTTTGAGCGAGCCAGCAAAAGTGGAAGAAGTCACGGTTGGTTTCACCCAATAAGAGTATAAAATCTAGTCTTTTTGCTTCAGCAAGTTCGTTCGCAGTAAAGATTGAATGGCTTTGATCGATTGATTTCCTGTGGAAGGCTCAGAAGTTGACGCTGGGGCATCGGAAGGCTCCTCTTCCTCTCCAACGGATAAGGATTCTACCAGATTGTCGTCGAGGATTTCCCATAAAATAGCTCTTGAGCTATCAATAGGTAAGCTTGTGCGGGACAAGAGAACATCGGCGCAGATATCACGGAAGTCGGCATCATCGGAGTGGGCCACAATATCGTGAGAGGCGCAGACTTTAGCAATCATTAAACAAGAGCGCAAACCTGACGTTTTTTCAGTCGCAGTTTTCAAACGAAAGTTTTTGACGAGGTTGACAATAAATAAAGCATCTTCTCGACCAATCCCCGTTTTTTGGGCAAGAATTTCAGTCTGAGTCAGTTGATCTGGTTCAGGCATATTAATGGTTACCAACCGATCCATTAAAGCATCTTGGGTAGCATGAACCCCACAATATTCTTCTGGGTTGGAGGTGAAAATTGCCCGAAATTGAGAATTGACTTGTAGGTAATCGGGTTGATGGCTAGTTGGCGGCAGGGTGAGAATTTTTTCTTCCAAGGCAGAGAGTAAAACGTTGTTGACCTCAGGTCGAGAACGATTGAACTCATCATAAACTAGGGTAAACCCCTCGCGACAGGCCATTGTTAACCGAGAATCCACCCAATTGTGTTTTAGCTCGTCTTCAACTTTGAGAACGCTGTGGATATAGTTATCCGTCAGTTTTTTATGGGTATAACCAGACTGGCTACCAATTAAATCCGAACTGGTAAAGTCATCATCGCCAAAGATCAGCATCACAGGTCTGGCTAAACAATTGGCCAGATGCATTGCCAATGTGGTTTTTCCCGTTCCCGCTGGGCCACATAGATGAATGGAAAAACCAGAGTTTAGATAACGTAAGGCGCGGGTGGCAATTTGATCAATCGAAGGAGTAACAACGAATTGACCGGGGCGAAGGCAGAGGACGGCTCTTCTCGTTTGAGTTCCAGTAACTGTCATAGTTGAAATCTAGTAAATACCATTGATAATCCCCGCCTTAAGCCGACGGGTATTCTTGAGCTAACAACTGCCCGTTTAGGTTTCCCCTTAATAACCGAGTAGGCAAGGACGCTTGTGTTACCCGAATTTTACGGCAAGTTTAATCGTCTTTGGCTTTTAAGGCTTACCTCATAATAATATCACAAAAAATTAGGAACTGTCATTTAGATCTAGAACCTTGATTCTGAAGGTATTTCAGGATATTCATTAGTCAAGGGACTAAGGGTCTAAAATTCTTGTCTAGATTACTTTTCAAGACTTAAACATTGACAAGCCCAGATACAGTCCTTTTCCCTTACCTCCTTTGTCAATATAAAGACTACTAATGAGAAAATTAACTATAAACTAAGTGAAGTTTTATAATACTTCTTAATTTACCAGAGCCCTAGAGCAGCCTGAAGTGGAACCCACCACTCCTACGTTGAGTCTAGAAACTTAAAAAAGCAGGGTCAGAATGGTAGGTTTAAAACCAAAGGCTCATTGTGGTATTTTCAGATAGTACTCTAGTTTAGCCATGAAAAGGGACTAGAGGGTTTTTACTCTAGCCCTAGGCTTAAGTGGGTTGGAATTAACCTAGAGATTTATTTGCCAAAAACGTAGAGGGACAACTCTTGACGAAATTGACGCAAATCGTCTTTTAGCTGTTTCGCTTCCGCTAAACGTCGTTCTTGAAATTGACTTAAATCATCCTTCACCTGTTTGGCTCGATCTAGATGAAGTTGACGTAAGTCGTCAGCCAGCTGTTTCGCTTCCGCTAAACGCTGTTCTTGAAATTGACTTAAATCCTCTTTTAGCTGTTTGGCTCGATCTAGACGCTGTTGACGTAGGTCGTCAGCTAGCTGTTTCGCTTCCGCTAAACGCTGTTCTTGAAATTGACGTAAATCCTCTTTTTGCTTTTCCGCTTGAGCTAAACGCTGTTTTTGGGTAGCTGTTAAAAACACGCGGCTGTCTTGTTGAACTTTTTGGAAAGACTCGCGCAAAGCAGTTGCCTGTTCTTGCGCTTGTTTTTGTCTTTCAGTTTTGACATCCAACAGAAAAGATTGGACTCCTCGCGAGAGTTCAGCTACTTCTTCAGCAATCGATAAACGCTCCAGGCGGAACTTTTCCATGAGAGCAGGCATGGGGTTGTCCTCAACTACTAAATACTATGGAATGGACTAGACCCAATCACCCGTTGAAAAAAACATTCACGGGGACTGGGGGGAGAGACAGTAGATTCCGACTTTTCTTATTATCCAAAAGTTGAGATAGCGAACTACCACAGATCAAGGTGCGCGGCTTCCTACCCCAAGAATGGCTTTCTATTGCGAAAAGTAGCGAGCCTTACATTCTGGCGATAGGCGGTAAACCTAGCTACAAGGGACAAAATCACGGTGACAAAAATAATTTGTATGGGTCTAGCTTTGTTTTTGCTATCCGTTGCCGTGCCGACCTTATTAATTGTAGACTATTGCGCCCCAAGAGAGGGGTAACTAAACTCAATAGGGATTTAAAGAAAAGCCGAGAATCTGGAAAACCCGGTAGGGTTTTAACTTAGCCGATGGGAGAATCTGGGATCAATCCTTAAGCAGGAACCGCTGCAGATTGAGTCAGACCAACGGCTTCAGCATATTTGAGGTAGGTTTCAACCGAAGCGATAACTACACGAGCTTCAATCGCTAATAATTCGATTCCCACCAGAGAGACGCGAACCCAAGCATCAATAACGATACCTTTGTCAAGGATACGATCGATAACTTCAGCCAAGCTAGAGGAAGAGTTAGTTTTTTCAACTGCCATGGTAATAGACCTTTTTGTTAGTTGTATAGAGAGTGTACAGCGCTGATCCAAAAGTTGAGATGGCAAACTACCCCAGACCAAGGGGCGCGGCTTCCTACCCAAAGAATTGCTTTCTATTCCGAAAAACAGCGAGCCTTACACTCTGGTGATTGGGGGTAAACCTAGCTACAAGGGACAAAATCACGGTAACAAAAATAATTTGTATGCGTCTAGCTTTGTTTTTGCTATCCGTTGCCGTGCCAACCCTATCAATTACAGACTATTGCGCCCCAAGAGACGGGTAACTAAACTCAACAGGGATTAAAGAAAAGCCGAGAATCTGGAAAACCCGGTAGGGTTTTAACTCAGCCGATGGAAGAATCTGGGATCAATCCTTAAGCAGGAACCGCTGCAGATTGAGTCAGACCAACGGCTTCAGCATATTTGAGGTAGGTTTCAACCGAAGCGATAACTACACGAGCTTCAAGCGCTAATAATTCGATTCCCACCAGAGAGACGCGAACCCAGGCATCAATAACGATACCTTTGTCAAGGATACGATCAATAACTTCAGCCAAGCTAGAGGAAGAGTTGGTTTTTTCAACTGCCATGGTAATAGACCTTTTTGTTGTTTTCATAGAAATTGTACAGTGCTGAAATCATGGAGGATTCAGAAATTTATTTGGTTTTTCTGCCTTCATCACTTCCGCAATTTGAAGAATAACACCTTTATTTTGTCGTTGTCAATATCTAATCTCGATTTTTTTTGTTAAGAAATGTACGATTCTTTAGTTAAGAAATGTAGTCAATTCTCATTTTTGGGGTTAAGAAATGCAGTCAATTCTCAGAAAAGGCGGGTTAAGGTCGTTGCTGGTACCCTTTTTTCTGAGCAAAACTCCCCATTTGAACGGCAGGGCGAGCGTACCTAAAAACAATTCTCATTTTTGTGCTTAAGAAATGCCGTCAATTCTCAGAAA
>NZ_JADBSA010000118.1:0-15407 GCF_020246945.1 Microcystis sp. M113S1
CGAAGGTTACATGATATCAGCCAGACTTGGAAACTATCTCATCAAATTAGTCCCCCCATAGAACCTCCTTGAGCCATCTTGCACACTTTTCTCTTTTTGTCAAATTTTATGTTAAGAAAGATGTGACTAATGGATAGCCTTATTAAGGGGGGATTAAGGGGGGATCGATCTAGAATTTAACCTTACTAGCCAACCAATTAGTAATTAATTTAGGGCTATTTTTTTTCACCCAATAGAGAGCATAAATTCTGAATATAGGCTTAGAAAAACGAGCGATCGCTTTCATAATAAAATTTAAGTTACGACGAGGAAACTTTTTATTAATTAAATTTAACGAACCCACATCGTAAAGACAGTCGATGATAATTCTAAAAGTCGTTTCCTCTCTTTGGAATAAACTATCTATTAACAATAGCACTTCCTGAATCCGTTGCTGTTTAAGCTGTTCCTCTTCGGAAACAGCCGAGAGAATCTGCTGCTGCTTAGATAATTTACTATCCGATGGGGTTAACATGATATGGTCGCCGAAAAATTAACTTGTTTTGATTTTATCCCTATTTGCCGATTTTGCAAGACCAAACCCCCCATCTATCCCCATTTTTACGATAACACGGATCATTACTGGTCTTTCCTCTCCCATGCCGTCTTGACTGTCATTGCTGTGATTGTGTCATGGACTGTGACTGATCGAGAAAAATAAGGTAGAATAAAATTATGAAAGCTAAAATGAGGACTGAATCATGAATGATCCCTTAACCACAAGTTTACTCGTCAATTTAGCAGTACAGGAATTTATCAAGTCTGGTACAGGAGAACTGGCTAAACGTTTTACCACTGAAGCAATTTCTAAAATCCCTATATTGTGGGAAAAAATCAAAACCCGATTAACAGGAAAATCAGCTAAGGTGGATGAGGCATTAGCTAAGGTAGAAAATGGAGATAGTACGGTGATTGAAACGATTACAAAAAATCTCGATGTGGTGTTAGATGAAGATCTTGATTTTGCCGAGGAATTACGAGTTTTAGCTCAGACTATCCAAGCGGGGAAAATTCAAGATAATAGTAGTATGGTTCAAAATAATTCTGATAATGCCAAAGGTTGGCAGACAAAAGTTGAAGGAGGAACAGCTTACATTGGAGAAAATCATATTAATCAAGCACAAACTCCTAAAAACTAAATTAAGGCCGATGATTTATGTAGCTAGACACAATTAATTATACATATCTAACCACCTCTTGCCTATTCCAACTAAGAAGTTAATTTTATCCTATTACTTATGAGTGACTTAATTACCCAACTTTGCCAAATTATAGCCGAAATTCTGCAAAATAATCCCCAAGCAGATTCCCCTGAACTCATCGCACTGGTAGAAGCCGAAATTAAGACTAATTCACAATTGATTGAGGCGATAAAAAATGATTCTCGTCTAACTCAAATTAATCAAGACGATACAAAAGCTTTTCAAACCCTAGTAACAGGGGGAATTGCTAATATTGGCATTTTCTTAAATGACGTTAATCAAGAACAATTACAAGAGGTTTTACAAAAAGTAATTAATTCTTTCAATGTAGAATCAGATATCCGTAAACTTGAAGAACATGGGAATTACATTTTAGAAAATGAAATAAAATCTACCATTAATGGCATTCATATCAAAAGACCTGATATATTAAGTCAATTAATTAGCCTCACTAAAACGACTAATTTTGTTTTTGTTACGGGTGAGCGTGGTTCAGGAAAATCTAGTCTCATTAAAGAATTTGCTAACCAGATTAAACAGGATATTCCTACTTTTTGTTTACGCACCACTGACTTAGATCAATCTCATATTAATTGCGTATTTTCTGCCATAGGATTAAAGAGTTCACTGCAAGATTTAGGAGAAAGTTTTGCTATCATACCCAAGAAATATTTAATCATAGAGTCATTAGAAAAACTTCTTGAATTGGAAAATAAAACTGCCTTCACTAATTTACTTTATTTCATTAATAAACAACAAGGATGGACGATTATTACCACTGGACGTAATTATGCTTATAATCAAATAATCTTTACTTATCTTCAACCTAACAAAATTAATTTTGAAACCTTAAACATAAAAGGATTTAATGATGATGAGATACAACAACTATCGGAGCAAATTCAATCTTTAAAAACCTTGTCTAACAATCATACCTTAAAAGACTTAATCAAATGCCCATTTTATGCTGACTTAGCCTACAGAGTGCTAGAAACAGGAAAAGAATTTACTCCCGAAGATGGAGAAAAAGAATTTCGTGCTGCAGTTTGGCAAAATGTCATTGCCAAAGAACACGAAAGAAAAGATGGAATTCATTTAAAACGAAGAAAAATATTTATAGAAATTGCCGTTAAACGAGCTAAAAAAATGCTTTCTGGTATTCTGGTAAATGAATTTGATAGTGAGGCATTAAATAAACTAGAAGAAGATAATTTAATCCGTCGTGATGCTAAAAATCTTGTTAGTCTCGCCCATGATATTTTAGAAGATTGGGCAATTGAACAATACATTGGGGAAATTTATCAAGAAGATTCAGATGATATACCAAAGTTTCTTGATGGGGTTGGTCATGAACCTGCTATGAATCGAGCTTTTCGTTTATGGCTTCATCAAAAATTAAGAGATGGCGATAATATTGATGATTTTGTCTATGATATTCTGAAAAGCAAAAATATTCAACGATGTTGGCAAGATGAAACAATTTTCGCAGTCCTTCAAGGGGACAATCCAGATAAGTTTTTGAGAAAATTAAAAAATCAATTATTTACGGAAAATGCGGAACTTCTGAAACGTTTCTGCTTTATTCTCCGTATTGCGTGTAAAACACCTTGGAAAATTCAAGAGAATAATCAATCAACATCTCTAGAGCCTCATGGGAAAGCTTGGGAGGTAATGATTCATTTTTTATATGAAAATAGAGAACTTTTATCAACCGATTTATTATCTCATATAGTAGCCGTATTAGATGAATGGTCATCCATCTTAAATATTAATGAAGAACTACCACCATCAGCCCGTGAAGTAGGATTGCTTGCTCTTTATTTATTAGATAATTTTAAAAGTGTTTATGGAAATAGAAATGATAATAATCGTAAAAAAATATTGAGTCTTATTATTAAAACAATTCCTGCCATTCGTCAAGAGTTTTTGAAGCTTTTAGAAACTGACTTGTTTATTTATCAACAAGAACAAGGTAAACAAAAGCTTTACGACGATTTTTGTAAAATGGCTTTTCTGGGAATTGAGACAGCTTTCTTTTCTAAATATGCTCCTGAATCTCTAATTAGGTTAGCTTATGATGAATGGTTTATAAAAGAAAATAATGAAGATGATGAACATCGTATATTTTCTTATAGAGGCATCGATGTTGACGAATGTTTTGGGCTTTATGAGGATAAATTTTCACCTGCTAGTGGAGCTAAAGGCCCCTTCAAATATCTATTACATTCTCATTGGAAACAAGGTCTAGATTTCATTCTTAACTTACTTAATATCTCTGCCGATAAATATGCTCATTCAGATTTAGATTATCACCGTCAATCGAGTTACTTAAGGGTAGGCTATTCTAAGCCACTGATTGAAACGATAGAAATAGAACTAAATGATGGCTCAAAAATACAACAATATTGCTCTGGACGTTTATGGGGAGCGTATCGTGGTTTCTCTGTAGTTCCTAACTTATTACAATCAGCTTTAATGGCACTTGAAAACTGGTTAATTGCTTGTGCAGAAACATTTGAATTCCAACAAATCGAGTTGCTATTTGACTATATTTTAAGAAATAGTAATTCTGTGATGCCAACAGCAGTATTAGCTTCTGTCGCAACAGGATTTCCTCAAAAAGTGGGAAAAGCAGCACTGCCTTTATTACGAAATCCTGAACTTTATCATATAGATAGGGGACGAACTATTCAGGAAAGAGGAATTCATGAAAGTAACTGGCATAATTCCTATTTCCAGCGAGATGTACTGTCTAAAGTTTATTCAGAAGAAAGACGTATTTCAGCATTACGTTCTTGGCGAAAAAATCATTTAGAAATGTTGATTATAAGTCTTCAACTTTCTGAATGGAGAAATGATGCCTTAGCAATTGTTGATAAGTTATATAAATCTGAACCAAAAGATGAAATCATGCGTTTTCTTCTTCATAGAATTGATAGCCGCAACTGTAAATTGACTCCTGATTATGAAAATAATAAAATAATAGTCGAATCTCCAGATTTAGAACCAGATTTGAAAGAACATCAGCAAGAGACCCTAGAAAGAATTCAAAAGATGAATCGTCTCTATACCCTGCAATTATGGTCAGATAATAAAATGAGAAACGAACCCCTTGAAACTGATTACTTTTCAACATGGCAAGAAGCATTGTCTGAAGCAAAATATTGGGATGAACAGTTAAAATCTGGGCAAGCAAATGATTCTACCATAATAAACTATGGTGGAGTTGTTACTTCTGCATCAATTTTCATTAGAGATTACCATCAAGAATTAAATGAATATGATCTTAACTGGTGTATTGAGATAATTGTTAAAGCCGCTGTAGCCAATGCTAATATAGAAAATGACATTTTAATATGGGATGAAACAGACTGCGATGGTTCAGCATCAGCCGCATCTATTCTCCCTCTTTTATTTGATTTTATATCAACAGATGAGGATAGATTAAGATTAAAGGAAGTTATTATTATCGCCTTAACTCACGTTAATCAGAATGTCAGACATCAAACCGCAGAAGGAATTAGAAAATATTTATGGCAAAGAGAGCCAGAATTTGCTCAAATGTGTCTCATAGGATCAATTGAGTATGCCCATTTTGAAAATAAACAAGAAAATTGGGCTTTAAAAAGACGATTATCTTTTTTAAAAAGCGAGTGCAAGAGTATAAGCGATGAATTAAATAAATTATTAACCAAAAAAAATAAATTTACAAAACAATTTCTTCAAGGTAAGCTATCAAATAATATTGAAGCAATTACTTTTCAATCTCATAGCTCTTGGTATCTTTTAAGCCCTTGCTTAATGATTCCAGATGGCTCAATAGAATCTAGCCATATTCTATTCTTGTCTAGAATATTAAATCTTTTCTTTGAATATGAGCAAGAAAAAAATAACCGTGATAATCAACATAATAATAGATATGAGATGCACTACGAGTTGCCCTATGATTTTGGCAAGCGTTTTGCAGAATATTTATTTCATTTGCATGATTCCAACTTTCAAGACTATATTAACTTGTTGAGAATTGGGTGTGAAAAAATGCCAAGCTTTATTGATTCCCTTTTATTATATGTTGCAGTAGTGGCTGAAAGAAAAGGAGAAATAGAAATATACTGGAAACTTTGGCATCAATTATCAAAAACAGTACAAGATATTGCCCTCGAATTAGCTAATACTAATTTTGACACACAGGAAAGTGATAAGCGTAAATTAATTCGTGGAATGTTACACGCTGACTTAGATTGGCAGAGAATTGATTATGAAAATGCGGATATTTCTCTTGGTAAAGACTTAATATTAGAATTTGTGGAAAATGCGGGACAAAATTGCGATGTATTTAAATCTCTAGCTTCATTAATGTATCATTTTCCTGCTATCTTCTGTAAATCAGGACTGCCTATTTTAGCCAAGCATCAAAAAGAGAAAGAAAACACTCATTTACTCTCAAGGAATACAGCATTTTATCTAGAAATGGCAATTCAACGTTTTCTACAAAGTGAAAATACGGGTTCTTTACCCAAAAAACTCCATGAATCTTGTTTTATACTATTAAACGCCATTATTGAGACAGCTTCATCAAGAGCTTATTACCTTCGAGAACATTTAATCCGTTCTCGTAAAATTGTTTAGGATGAGATAAAACTTTTAGGTATATATTTCGATATGTTTCTGGAATAAAAGTAGTATCTCTAGCAACGATTCAGTATAAAAATGAATCTAAACTTACCCATCTACCTGACAGAGGGAATTATACAACTCTATTTGATTACTAGGCACAGATCACTGATAATAACCCTTGAGCGCCAAAACGGACAACATCGGTACAAAATAACCCCGTTTCCTCCTGCACAGTTTCTATAGCTTTAACTGCCGCCTCCGGACTAAGATGAAAAGTATTTAAACTAATCCCTTTTACCTTCACCTCCCCGAAACTTCCCCCGGCGCTGGCAGTCATTTCGTAGAGTTTAATCACTTCCGTTAGGGGAGGGATGGGAATATCGGGTAAATCCTTGATATGAATTTGTCCAGCGCGATGGACAAGAATTAACCCCGTTGGTTGACTGCCACGCATTAAGGGCAAGGTAGCAGTGGATCCGGGGTGTAATAGCGAGCCTTGACCCTCAATAAACAAAATATCGTTATTTTCCGCCGATTCTAACACCAAAGCCTCGATCGCACCAGTGGCATAATCAACGCGCACCGCATCCAAGGGTACACCTTTCCCTGCGATCATAATTCCCCCCTGTCCAGTGGCTAAAAATTGCGATTTTAGCCCTTTTTCTTGGGCAACCCGATGTAATTCGATGCTAGTGGACATTTTGCCCACACTCATATCCGTGCCTACGGTTAAAATACGCTGACAGGTTAAATTTTTCGCCTGCGCTTGCCCAATTTTTAAGTCTTGGGGTTCCAGACGGATATCCCAAATCCATTGATCCGGTTTAAGCTGAGGAAAAAGGGGTTTTAGGGGTGTATGGAGACCATTAACGAGGGATAACCCCGCATTCACCCCCTCTTTAATTTCTTCTAGCCAATGGGGGGGTAAAATGCCTCCTGAAGGTGCGATGCCAATTAACAGAGTATCGGGATGATAGGTTAAAGCTTCCCTAACACTAGCAACAATCGGCAAGGGGCGATCGATTCCGGCCACTTCTTTTAAGGTGCTGCCGGCGCTTTCTGCGTCAATAATCGCCACTACCTGCGCTTTCCCGTAACGCAGATAACTTAATCCGGTTTTGCCGCGAGTTCCTTTGATTCCTTCGTGGAGAAGAATCGCTACTTTCTTGTCAGGAGTCAAATAATTAGTCATCTTTTGTCCGTAAACTAACACCCAAACCGGGTGAATTATTTGGTTGTAAACGTCCCTTTTCTAAGCTTAATCCCGTGAAGGGATCATCGCGTAAATTTAAATGACTATCTAGGTCAAGATAGTTGACAAGCGGGCCAAGATGTGCTAGGGCAGTATTGGCTAAACTGCTATCAGAGTAACATCCGAACATAATTTGCAGTCGGCAAGCTTGGGCAACATGAATCATTCTCTGCACTTCGGCTAATCCACCAGCTTTCATTAGTTTAATATTAATGCCGTGGACTCGATCGGCCAGTTTCAGGATATCTTGACTAGAAAAACAGCTTTCATCGACGAAGATAGGTAGGGGCGATTTTTGGTATAAATCAATTAAATCTCGTTCTTGTCCGACGGATAGGGGTTGTTCCACATAAATAACGCCTTTTTCCTCTAACCATTGGCACATTTTCACCGCATCGCTAAATTGCCAACCACCATTAGCATCGACAGTTAGGGGCAAATGGGGGACAATTTCTTTAATGGCCAGAATTATAGCTCGATCGGCTTCTATACCGTCCGGTGAGCCTAATTTGACTTTTAATAAGCTAAAATCGCCGATTTCTAGCCAATCTAACAGCCTTTTCTGCACATTTTCTGGAGAATTTAAACCGATAGTAACAGAAACTGGCGGAATCAAAGAGCGATCGAGTCCAAAAATTTGCCAGAGAGGTAAATTAGCTTTTTTGCCTAACCAGTCGTGCAGTGCCGTATCAATAGCGGCACGAGTAGCCGAAGATATCTGATTTTGCCATAAAATTTTCTCAATTTCTTGGCGTTGACAGGGGTGAAAAGATTGTAAAATAGGAGCGATCGAGTTTAATTCTTGCAGGATTTTATCGGGGTTTTTCTCCTCGCTGGTAATATCAAAAGGGGATGCCTCTCCCCAACCTTCGATATTTTCCTCGCTAATTTTCAGCCAGATATTAGTATTTTCGCTGGTAGTGCCGCGACTAATCCTTAAAGGTACTCGTTTATGAATAGTAAAAGTTTGCCAGTTTAGCAGCATAATTCACCTGGGGATGATCGGGGAATAGGAACAGAAAAATTATCTACACTCACCCAAATCCTTGCTTCTGTCCACTCTCCCCGCAATCATACAACTTCCGGCGGTGTTTTTCGTCAAAGACAAAATATGATAGGCTAACCGAAGGTGTAAGCAAGACGGCTGCGGGTTAGGAAATGGGATGAAATAGGAGTGAGTTAACCAAAATCAATGATTAAGAAAAAGATTTCTTACTGGGTAAATAGAGGTATTGCCCTCATTGATCGCTATCTGATCAGCCAACTACTACCCCCATTTTTATTTAGTGTTGGTTTATTTGCCTCTTTGGGAGTAGCGATCGGGAATCTTTCCGATTTAGCTAATCAGGTAGTTGATGCGAATCTACCCCTCGCTTCGGCCCTAGAAATTCTCCTGTTAAAAGTGCCAGAATTTGTCACTTATTCCCTACCAGTTTCTCTTTTGCTGGCCACTTTAATCACCTACGGTCGTTTAAGTAGTGATAGTGAAACCGTTGCCCTGCAAAGCTGTGGAGTCACTCTTTATCGTCTTTTTATACCCACTTTTTGCCTGAGTTTAATAGTTACAGTTGTGACATTTTTATTAAATGAATATGTGGTTCCAAATGCTAATTATCGAGCCACAGAAATTTTAGTGCAGAAAATTAATAAGGAAGCAAGTTTTTGGAAAAATAAAGATTTTTATTATCCCGATTATGAAATAAAAACCCTAGAAAATGGTGCGATTAATCGCAATTTAAGAAGTTTATTTTATGCCGAACAATTTGACGGGGAAAAGATGAAAACCGTCACCGTTATCCGTTGGCTAAAACAAGAATTAAATCAAATTATTATCGCCGATTCGGCCCGTTGGAATGCCGTCGATAACGTCTGGGACTTTTTTAACGGCATTATCTATGAATTAACCCCCCCTAACGCCTCCTATAGCCAAGTTATCCCCTTTAAAGCCGAAAAAATCGCTTTATCTCGCTCCGCTTTCGATTTTGCTCGTCAAAGCCGCGATCCCTACGAGATGAACATACCACAGGCGATCGAATATGTGCAACTGCTCAAACTCAGTGGCGATGATAAGAGAGTCAGGTTTTTTCAAGTGCGAATCCAGCAAAAAATCGCCTTTCCCTTTGTCTGTATCGTCTTTGCTACCATAGGTTGTGCCTTGGGTTCTCTACCGCAAAGAATCGGTCGGGGAACCAGTTTCGGTCTCAGTGTCGCCATTGTTTTTCTCTACTATCTTTTCAACTTCTTAGTGGGTAGCTTGGGACTAACCGCCACCCTCTCCCCCTTCCTAGCTGCCTGGCTGCCTAATTTTTTCGGTTTTGGGTTAGGTCTGTGGTTATTATGGCGACTTAACGGTTAGACTTTTTTGAAAATTTTCGTCAAGATAGGAGACGTAGAGTTATCGCAGGCCCCTTAGTCTATGTTTCCCTTCTTCTTCAACACTTGTGGCAGCACTTCCCGCCAAGAATGTCAAGAGCGTAAATTAAAGTTATCATGATACTAAATCCCTTGAGTATAGGCTACTTATAGGGAGAGGCACGGGAGCATCTCACCTTTGTAACCCCTAAATCAGGTTTTTATGTCAAGCTATTTTGAAAGCCTTGCTAGAAAACAGTTTTAGGGATAAGTATAATTACTCACTTGTATAAATGAGATGCTCCCGAGAGGCAGGCTTTTCTTCCCTAGCTGTTGAGAGAGTCAGCTTTTAGTAGCTCGCTTTCTACTGCTATTGTCAACTGTTTCTTCAGTCCTCCAGTAATCTTTAACATTTCCTCAAGACTTAGAAAATCAACTAGATACTATGTACTGTGACGAGAAAAGCCTTCCTTAGTCAATCGTTGCAAAAATTGCAAGAAGTTATCTCGAATTTTATCTGTAGCCTGGAGAGTAAGATGGTTCTCATCGGAATAGAGCCTTTGATTATCCTGTACAGCATGACAATACTTCTCACTCTGAGGACATAGTAAGGCAAAGGGATCGAAAGCGACTAAATTGGGAATGCTCTCAATTTCCCGACGTAGAATGATTGTAAATTTCTCATTCTTTTTCGTTAGTTCTTCCCGCTCCATCTTGACGAAACACTTATCCGATGGCTTTCTCCTGAACCATTCTTGAGTACACAAGTCTAAAGGATATAAATCAGGCATCTCAGGAGTTGGGAACATAACAACTATTTTTATATTCTGATTGTCTTGAGCAAAATTCTTAAGCTCCTTCAGCCATCTTAGTAGAGCATCTTGAGGGTTTTCTGTTACTCCCGATTCAAGATAATAATTGATTCTCTCGTATCTCCTCGTGCCAATACGCGGCTGTCCAAAATAATAAGCGAGGTAGGAAGATAGAATGATGATATTGTTTTCTTGAGGATCTAAACGATTAATTTGATTATATACTTTTTTGTTTAGGGTTTTATTATTGTTCTGATTTTTGGCTAAGGTCATTCCTCCTACGGAACTGGAATAGTCCATAGCTGGGAATATGGTGGCGTTAATTGCTACTACTTTGCTATTCATTTTAAGCTCCTCAGCCACCTGTTCTACCATTCCTTTGTAATGAATAGCGTGACTATCACCAATAAGAATTATCTTACCTTGCTTTTTATCCTGTACTATTACAGATTTTTTCTCGGAGATATTATCTGGCTTTTGCTGATTCTTGCTGCCTGTATATAAAGCTCTTGCGGGGGAGGATAGAAGTCCGATTAATAGGACAGTTGCCATCGCATAAGCAGTTATACCATATAGTATAGATTTCCCTTGAGAGTTAGACCATTGCTTATGTCTAAAGGGTTTTTCTACCCAATAGTAAGAAGCAAGAGAAGCTAATACTATGCACAGTAATTGTATAGGGAATGTCCATAAATTGATCCCCACGGTCAATTTACTTAAAACAATTACTGCCCAATGCCAGAGATACAACGAGTAGGAAATTAAACCAATAAAAACCACCTGAGGCTGAGTGAGTAGGTTGAATATCTTGGTTTGAGGACGTAGGGAAGTAATGGCTATTGCTGTTAATAATACACAGGCGATTGTTACGAGGACAATAAATTGACTCGGTACAAACATAATGGCTAGTAGGCATAATATAGCTATACCAGCAGGCAACTTTTTCAGATAATCATGAAGGCTACTTTTACGATTGTATAGGAAAAGGAAAAGGAGACTCCCTGCTCCCATCTCCCAAAAACGAGAAGTCATCAGGAAGTATGCCCCTGGTTGATAGGCTGCGTTAAAGTGAATGAAAGAGACTAGGGAAGCAGTGGAAAGCACGCACATCAACCAAAAAAGATTTTTCGATCCTTTGATGGTTTGCTGAGTAAAGCCTGTTAACCAAACTAAAAAGGGAAATAATAGATAAAACTGCTCCTCAACGCCCAAAGACCAAGTGTGAGTAAAAATGTTCCTCTCTGCCCACACCCCAAAATAGTCGGTGGCTTGCTTAAGCAGATAAAGATTTGAGACTCCGAAAAGAGACCCGATTCCCGTTCTGAGAGAGGCTATAGGATAAACTTCAAATAGGCAAATGAGAATGCTGCTAATAATTACGCACAGCACTAGAGCGGGCATCAGACGCTTTACTCTTCTTCCATAGAATCCCCCAATAAATTCGTTAAAGTTTTTCTGTGTTCGCTTCGCTAGAGATGCAGTGATTACATAACCAGAAATAACAAAAAAAATATCTACACCTAGATAACCACTGGGCAATAGGTCTTTGTTAAAATGGTTAATAATTACGGCTAGGACAGCTATAGCTCTGAGTCCGTCAATCTCAGGTCGATAGCTACTCGCAGATTTACTTATATCCATAGGAGAGAAGTTGAGTAGTTAGTTGATATTTTTTATATTTTTTCATATTTGCAACACACTTTAACATATCAACCCTTCTTTGACAAGTAATTCCCCATTCCCCTAGCCTAGTGTAGTTCGCATTTTTTGGCTTGTGGTCAACTCTTGATACCCAATACTGCCCCAGTACACAACCGCTGAAATTCTCACTCGTAATGCCTTACTACCTAGGAATTGGTGATCGCCAATGGGTTTTGCTGGCGGCGTGGTTTCCCCTGGAAAAAGAACGATGCCGCACCGCAGAGCGACAAGAAAAAGGTAAATAGGCTGAATAAACGTGGTGAAGGGCGAAATAAAGCCATAACTAAATCAATATCGCTCTTGACAAAATGTCTATCCAGTGTAGATAATGGTAGTTTGTGTGAACTTTAGCTAGACTCAATAAACCCTTGGCTAACGTTATAGTGATTGGTGCCCAATGGGGCGACGAAGGAAAAGGAAAAATCACGGATCTGCTGAGTCGATCGGCGGATGTTGTAGTGCGTTCTCAAGGTGGCGTAAATGCGGGTCATACCGTCGTCGTCGAGGATCAAACGTTCAAACTCCATCTAATTCCCTCTGGGATTCTCTACCCAGATACGGAATGTATAATCGGCTCGGGAACAGTCATAGATCCCTCGGTGTTACTCAAAGAGATGGCGCAATTACACGCCCTCAATGTTACCACCGACAATCTCTATATCTCGCAAACGGCTCATGTCACTATGCCCTATCATCGGCTGCTCGATCAAGCATCCGAGGAAAAACGGGGTAAATATAAAATCGGCACCACGGGAAGGGGTATCGGCCCCACCTATGCCGACAAATCCGAGCGCATCGGCATTCGAGTCATCGACTTGATGAATACCGAGAATCTGCGGCAAAAACTAGAATGGACGATCAATTATAAAAACGTCATTTTAGAAAAGTTATATAACTTACCGCCTTTAGATGCGAAGACGGTGATCGAGGAATATCTAGAATATGCCGAGAAACTGCGTCCCCATGTGGTCGATAGTTCCTTAAAAATCTACGAAGCAATCCGCAAGCGTCAGAATATTCTCTTTGAAGGGGCCCAAGGAACCTTACTCGACCTCGATCACGGAACCTATCCCTACGTTACCTCCTCCAATCCGATCGCCGGCGGTGCTTGTGTGGGTTCTGGCATCGGTCCGACGGTAATCGATCGAGTGATCGGTGTGGCTAAAGCTTACACCACTAGGGTAGGTGAAGGTCCATTTCCCACGGAATTAGAGGGGGAGATCGAGCAGTTATTGTGCGATCGCGGGGCGGAATTCGGGACCACCACCGGCCGTCGTCGTCGTTGCGGTTGGTTTGATGCGGTTATCGGTCGTTACGCAGTGCGAATCAATGGTTTAGACTGTCTAGCGATTACCAAATTAGATGTTCTCGATACCCTAGAGGAAATCAAAGTCTGTGTCGCCTACCAATTGGACGGCCAAACCTGTCGCCATTTACCCAGCAGTGCGGTGGAATTCGCCCGTTGTCAACCGATTTACCGAACGATGCCGGGGTGGCAACAACCCACCAGCGATTGTCGGAGTCTGGAAGACCTGCCCAAACAGGCCCTCGATTATCTAAAATTCCTGGGGGCGATCATGGAAGTACCGATCGCTATTATCTCCCTAGGAGCTAGTCGCGACCAAACTATTATCGTTGAAGACCCCATTCACGGGCCAAAACGCGCTCTTTTGGACGAAAATGGCTCGCCTTGGGATAATTACGAATTTTAAATCATTGCCAAAGAGGATTAGTCAACTATGCAAGTTAGCGTTGAATGTCAAAAAAGACCCGAAAATATTAACCCCAGGGCCCTACGTCGTCAGGGTTTGATCCCGGCTGTTCTCTACGGCCACAGCGGCACGGAATCGGTTTCCCTCGTGGTGGGAGAAAAAGCGGCCTTAACCCTGCTCAAAAAGGCCTCGGTAAATAATACCTTGGTGGATGTGAATGTTCCCGAAATGCCCTGGACGGGAAAAGCTTTGATCCAAGAGGTACAATCTCATCCTTGGAAAAGAAATCTCTATCACCTCAGTTTCTTCTCAGTATCTGCCCACGGTAAGCTCGATATCGTTGTTCCGATTAAAGCCATGGGAGAAGCGATCGGAACTAAACAGGGCGGTTTAATCGAACAGTTCGTCAACGAAGTTAATGTCTCCTGTATTGCTGATAATATCCCGGAAGTGATCGAATTTGATGTTTCGGAGATCGGTGTGGGGCAATCCCTGCTCGTGGGTGATTTGAAAATGCCAGAAGGGGTGACTTTAAAAGACGATCCCCATACCACCGTTTTTGCCATTGTTGCCGCTAAACGGTAAATTCAGTGATCGGTGGTCGGGTAATAGGGTTTTGGGGTGATAGGGTGTTGGGGCTTTAGGGTTTTAGTTGAAATTCCCCCACTTCCCCACTTCCCCACTTCCCCACTTCCCCAACCCCCACTCTGCCATAACTGCTACTGCATACTTTGTGCTTTTTGTCAAAAAAACTTTTTCTTTGCAATAAAACTACACAAAAAAAAGATCATCGTTGTGGGTGAAACTGACCAATTTACCCGTCTCAATTGGAATCACCCTGTAGGTGTAGCAAGGGTTTCAACCATTGCTGTCTAAAAAAGCACAGAATAACCGACTCTAAAATTCTATCAAATCGCTGTAACCATTACAACATCGTTGTTAAATAAAAATCTTTCTCAATTAATTCTTAAGAATTTGTAAATATTGCGAAATGTTAATTTAAATATTCTCAAGTTTTTGGAGTCAATAAATAATTTTTGCTTATCTTTGGCGCACATTGGGTTAGAAGTCAGTTATCAGTTATCAGTTATCAGTTATCAGTTATCAGTGTCAGCTTTTTTCTCCCCTCTCCCATTTCCCCTCTCCCATCTACTGGGGAGTTAGATAAACGGGGCAAAATTTCCTCATTGTAGGGGCTATTTTCTTGTTTGGCCTGTCGCTGTAGTTCAGCAAAAACGGCGGTTAATTTCGCCAGACAATTACGCACATCGGCACGAGTGGAAGAATTACGATAGGGTTCTAGGAGAGCGCTATTTAGGGCAATTTGACCTAATAATCCTAGATTATCGACAGTTATCTGCCGATCTGGATGAGGCGAAAAAAATAGATCAATTTGTCGGTTTTCGTCGGTAATTTCCTTGCTAATTTCTACCTGGCCTAGAGGCGATAATAATTCTTCCAGATAGTTTTTAGCAAATTGGTCATGAGGTTTCATCAATGGAGGGGAAGAAAAAAAACGTAAGATTAGTTAGGGTCTGCTGAAAAAGTTTTTCGGTGGGGGTTGGGGGTTGGGGGATGGTGGTTGGGGGATGGGGGATGGGTTTTACCGATTTTCAGGTGGTCAACTACCTAATTTTCAGGGAAAAAGTACCTGAATTTTCCCCCTGATCACTCCCATGCCTGGTACTTTTTGATTGACAAAAAGTCTAAAAGTCTTACC
>NZ_JADBSA010000119.1:0-3931 GCF_020246945.1 Microcystis sp. M113S1
ATAACTGATAACTGATAACTGATAACTGATAACTGATAACTGATAACTGATAACTGATAACTGATAACTGATAACTGATAACTGATAACTGATAACTGATAACTGATAACTGATAACTAATAACTGATAACTGATAACTGATAACTGATAACTGAAATTGCTTAAACCCAAGAATGGAGAGCGCGTAATTGGGGCGTTTTTTTAGCTTGGTGGGTCTGCATTCTTTGTAAAACATCATCAAGAATTGTCACCGCTTTGCGGATATATTCCCCCTTATTCAGCATGACACATTCGGCCCTTTCGGCCATAGCGGCATCGGTAATCTCGGCCCTGGAAGGAATACTTTTCTTGACCAGATTTTCTAGGACTTGGGTGGCCCAAATTACCGGAATATGGGCCGCTTCGCATAACCAGAGAATTTCCTCTTGAATTTCTGCTAGTCTTTGATAGCCAATTTCTACGGCTAAATCGCCCCGAGCAATCATCACCCCAAAAGGTTGTTTACCGGCGGCATGGATGATTAATTCGGGAAGATTTTTCACGGCTAAAGGTGTTTCTATTTTGGCCACAATTGCTTTTTGTCGCCAAGCATCCCCCAAACGACTTTGTAACTCTAGCTGTAGTGTCTCGATATCGCTGGCTTTCTGCACAAAAGAGTAACCGATAATATCGGCATTTTGGGCAATAAAATCTAAATCTTGCCGGTCTTTTGCGGTCAAAGGATCGATATTTAAGACGGTATCGGGGAAATTTAGGCCTTTATCTGCTTTGAGTTTTTCTCCTTTCTCTCTTGCGTGGGTAATTTTTAGTAAAAGACCTTCCGGCATTATGGTAATAACTTCAGCCCCAATATGACCATCATCAATCCAAACTTTCGCCCCGACGGGAATTTGGGGAATAATCTCCGGTTGGGAACAATTAGCCTGAAAATACTGAGAATGGGCAGTGTGGGGCGGTTGGGTGGTTAAGAGGAGAAAATCCCCTTGATATAGTCTGGTTTGGGACTGGGGGGCTAAAATCTGTTCTAAACGGATTTTTGGGCCAGCTAAGTCCATATAAACTTTACAGGTATGTCCATTGACTAAATTTTCGGGATTTTTGACCGCCTCGCGCAGATTTTCGATCATTCCCTGCCATTCTTTGGGGCTATCATGGGCGCAATTAATGCGAATACAGTCCATTCCGCAACGCAGTAATTGAGCGATAAAATCGGGGTCGGTTGCCGCTTCCGTCGGCATTGTCACCATAATTCGCACCCGACGCTGGGGGGAAGGCAGACCGAAAACTTCGGCGCTATGGGAGGCTAAAAGTTGATCTCCTTGGAAAAATGCCTCTAAAGGGGGATGTTTGGGTAATAATGAGGCTTCTTGATGACAAACCGCCCCTAAAGTGGCAATTACCGCATCGAGAGTCGGTAAAACTTTTGATTCAATCCGGCCTAGGGAAGATAATCCCCAGGGCATTAAAGCTAATTGTAAATCCCGGATATCTTCTTGTCTCAGGGCGAGATAATAGGCTAAATTACGGGTGCTAGGTTGAAAATTCTCCTTTTCAATGAGGTTTTTCCACTGCTGCAATTTCTCCTCTCCTTCCACTGTCACAAAATGCCGTAACCTTTGCAGATGATGGAGGAGAGTTTGGGGATAGGATAATTGTTCTCGCTTGAGTTGTTCTGAGAGAGTTAAAGACATAAAATTGAGTACAAAGTAAAAATCGTCAATTATTAAGGCAATATTTGCCTAGAAAATGCTCACTTTCGCCGCTTATATTGCTTTTGGCTGGTTATGGGGTCAGTTCTTAGGTATAATCTCTCTGTTTCTATACTAAGCAAATATCCTGTCTCTAGAAGTTAATTTTTGCTACGATTTATGGCGGTTATCTTAACGGTGAGGTGGGAAGTTTTGGTTTTCGGTGGTCGGTGGTCGATACTAAAAAAGCTAGGTTTATCGGGGAAAAATTATCGATAAGCTTCCCTGTCTTATGCCTTTGATAAAATTTAAAATAATGGCGTACATTGGCTGAATAAATTATCTTTTTTAAGCTATATTAAAGGTGCATAAAGTTATTAGTAACTACAGTATTAAGTTTTATTAAGGGAGGGAATGCTCCAGAATCGCGACTATAATGAGTAAACAGATCATTCCTGTGTCGGCGAGAGCGAGAAAATATGTCTGCTACTGAATACGAAGCAATTATCGGTTTAGAAACCCACTGTCAACTGAACACCAAAAGCAAGATATTTTGTCCCTGTCCCACCAACTTCGATAGTCCCCCCAATACTAACGTCTGTCCCATCTGTTTGGGTTATCCGGGGGTATTACCCGTCCTTAACCAAGAAGTCCTGGCCAGTGCCGTTAAACTGGGATTAGCTATCGATGGTAAAATCACACTCCATAGCAAATTCGATCGCAAACAGTATTTTTATCCCGACCTGCCGAAAAATTATCAAATTTCCCAGTATGATCTCCCTATTGTCGAACAGGGTCAACTAGAAATCGAGATCGTCGATAAAAAAACTAAGGAAGTTAGCCGCAAAATTATCGGTATTACTCGTCTGCACATGGAAGAAGACGCGGGAAAACTGGTTCATGCTGGCAGCGAACGTCTCTCTGGTTCCACCCATTCCCTGGTGGATTTTAATCGTACAGGTGTACCATTATTAGAAATTGTCTCGGAACCGGATTTACGCACCGGGGCCGAAGCGGCGGAATATGCCCAAGAATTACGGCGTTTAGTGCGTTATCTCGGCATCAGTGACGGTAATATGCAGGAAGGTTCCCTGCGCTGCGATGTCAATATTTCTGTGCGGAAAAAAGGTGCTAAAAAGTTCGGGACTAAGGTAGAAATTAAAAATATGAACTCCTTTAGTGCTATCCAAAAAGCCATAGAATACGAGATCGATCGACAAATTGCAGCGCTCGAAAATGGCGAATTGATCCTACAGGAAACCCGTCTTTGGGAAGAAGCTACTCAACGGACGATTAGTATGCGGAAAAAAGAAGGTTCTAGCGATTATCGCTATTTTCCCGAACCGGATTTACCCCCCCTAGAAGTCTCTCCCGAACAGTTAAAAGCTTGGGCGGAAGAATTACCGGAATTACCCGCTCATAAACGTCGTCGTTATGAAGAAGAATTTGGTCTTTCCCCCTACGATGCCCGGGTTTTAACCGATGATCGCACCGTGGCCGAATATTTTGAAACTACTGTAATTGCCGGGGCAAATGCGAAATTAGTCGCTAACTGGCTCAGTCAAGATATCGCCGCTTATTTGAATAATAATAAGCTGATGATCACGGAAATTGCCCTGCAAGCGTCAGACTTAGCTGAATTAGTTAAACTGATTGAAGCGGGAACAATTAGTGGCAAAATTGCTAAGGAAATTTTACCCGAACTTCTCAGCCAAGGCGGTTCACCAAAAGCACTGGTGGAAAAGAAAGGATTAATACAAATTTCTGACACTTCTGCGATCGAAAAACTGATCGAGGAAATTATCGCCTCCCATCCAAGCGAGTTAGAAAAATTCCGGGCGGGTAAAACCAATCTTAAGGGATTTTTTGTCGGTCAAGTCATGAAAAAAAGCGGCGGTAAAGCCGATCCTAAATTAACTAGCCAAATCTTAGATCAAAAACTTTCTGGTTAGTTATATTCAGTGATCAGTAATCAGTGATCAGTAAACAGTAAACAGTAAACAGTAAACAGTGAGAGAGTAGGTAGTGGGGAAGTAGGGAGAATAAATAAAAGCAGTCTCATGATAACTGGGAACTGATTAACACTGTTAACTTAAAACTCAAATCTGATAACTGATAACTGATAACTGATAACTGATAACTGATAACTGATAACTGATAACTGATAACTGATAACTGATAACTGATAACTGATAACTGATAACTGATAACTGATAACTGATAACTGATAACTGATAACTGAT
>NZ_JADBSA010000012.1:0-6489 GCF_020246945.1 Microcystis sp. M113S1
CTGAAAGGTCGCGAAAGTCTGTGGACTTTGTGTAAGACAGTACATGGTTTTTTAACCGTGGTATGCAACGGTGGTTGAAGCAGAAACTTAAATCGTGAGGTTTAGGAATCGCCGCACTTTTAGGGCGGCGAGGATGTCAACCTTGCCCTTCCCCCATGATTCCTGCTTGCCGTAATAATTCCAGGAGCCGTTCATTTTCCTGTTCTGCTAAATTGGCCCGTTGCCGTTCTGCCTCTGCGGTTTGCTCTGCTAAATTAGCTCTTTGTTGTTCTGTGTGTGCGGTTTGCTCTGCTAAACTAGCCCGTTCGGATAACTCTAGGGTTGTTAAAAAACGATTACCCTGGGGAGTATAAATTTCTAACTGCTCCTGGTTTAACACAAAACGGATGTCTAACCGGGGACTAACCCAATCCGTCGCCATTTCGATCACTTGCAACTTGTTGGCCCTGCGCTGATACCCAGCAAAATCCACCCGTTCAGGGTCATAGATATAGTATTCCTCTACGCCATATTGTTCATAAAACCCTAACTTTTTGGCCATTTCCTTGAGGGTATTTCCCGGCGACAAAATCTCGAACACCACCTGGGGTGCAATATTTCCCTCCTGCCACTGACGATAGGAGCCGCGCTCGCCTTTAGGCCGTCCAAAGACCACCATCACATCGGGAGCCACGCGAATATCTGGACGACCCTCAACGGGATACCACAGTAAATCCCCCGCCACAAACACATCGGAAGCATCTCGAAATACACAATCAAGATTTTCCTTAATCAAGACAATCCAGCGAAATTGCAAGGTATTATCGGCCATCGGTTGTCCATCACTGTCAGGATAAATAACGGCTCGGTTTAGGGCTACGGTCATGGGTAGTGGCTCCCAACGCTCAAAGGTTATTTTAAAAGGGGGTTAGTCGGGGAAAGATTACTGTCGGTTAGCGAAAGCTCGTCTCCGCGATTAGATTGCAACAGCCCCGATCGCCCCAGTAAATCTATATAATCGAAAATATCCCTATCAACTTACCAACGCGGAACGAGATTAATCCGGCCTTCGTCCATTTCATCCATGAGTAACTCGAGGGCCTCGTAATCCACATCGGAAACGTAGCCAAGACGAGCGAGGAGTTCATTAATTCCGTTCTCGATTTCTGGCGTGATTTGACGATAATATAGGGCTTGTTCCACTAATTGGCGGATAGTCGGCTGGGTATCCACAATTTTCTTACGCTAGTTCAATAAATCTAGTTTCTGTATCCTGCTTTACTTTATTTCAGCAAAAATACCAGTATAATGCTTGGTCATCATCAGTCATTCGGGATTAGAACTTAAACCTAACGACTTTCCCCTGATGTTCACCCGAGTAAGTCCTGATCACTGTTTCTCTTTACTGTTCGGATCCCAAGGTTAACCTGAAACCGGTTCCTTCCTAAAGGGGTAAAGATTAAGAAAAGATTAATCTTTTCAGGAGAGAGAAAATATATCAAGACGAAGGTTACGAAATCAGAAAGTTAGGACATAATAGCGGTATCTGATCTCCAGTTAAAAGGTTCATTTATGAATTTCAAAGCCCAGCCATGAAAAGTCCTGTAAAAGTCCCAGAAATTGCTCTATTTGAGCCAAACGGCTATATTACCGCCGCTAACGTCCTAGAATTTCAAGAGCAGCTCACCAATCTGGTTAACCGGAGTCGCTCTATCACTTTTCTGGTGGATATGAGTAGGGTGGAATTCCTCGACAGCGCTGGATTAATGGCTTTAGTTAGCGCCTTTCGTCTGGCTCAAAGTCAAGAAAAATCCTTCAATATCTGTTCTATTCCACCTTCAGTCAAGATTATCTTTGAATTAACCCAACTCGATCGGGTTCTCTCTATTTTCCCTAGCCGTGCTGACTTTGATGCTGTTATCACCCTCACCCAAGCGGCGTAAGCAGACAAAATAGGGTTTCTCGCCGCAATTTCTCGGCTGCACTCTCAATTCTACCCGTAAATCACCTCTTGACCGGGCGGATTCCCATTTGTACAACCGACTCCTCAGGACAACAATTTTTTTCAAGGAGAGGCATTATACTGTTGAGATGGCTCTCCTCGTTTTTGGATATTATTTCTGGGACAAACCACCGTACACTTGTTCGGAGCAGCTCACAAAAGACTGTCTATTAAGAAATTCCATGACTTTAGTGATGACAGAGGGGAAGGGGGCCAAGATGGTAGATAGGTAATGAGTAGTAATTTCCTAGAATCCATGACAGTCAACAATCTCCAGTATGCTTATTTTCCCGGTTGTGTCGCCCAAGGTGCCTGTCGGGAACTATATTTATCCACGGCAGCCCTGACGGAAGCTTTGGGGATTAATTTAGTCGAACTCAAAAAAGCTGCCTGTTGTGGTTCGGGAACCTATAAGGAAGATTCGCAACTCTTGGAAGATGCCGTCAATGCGCGCAATATTGCCCTAGCGGAAGCCCTCAATTTACCCCTGTTGACTCACTGTAGCACCTGTCAAGGAGTGATCGGTCATGTGGACGAGCGCTTGAAGGAAGCAAAGCATAATAATCCCAATTATGTTGAGGAAGTTAATAATTATTTACAGAAAGAACATTGTTCCCCCTACCAAGGTACGACGACGGTTAAACACCTACTCTGGGCAATTGTCGGCGATTATGGCTTAGATAATCTGGCGGCCAAGGTGGTTCGTCCCTTATCAGGGTTAAATTGTGCCAGTTTTTATGGTTGTTATCTCCTGCGGGCCCAGGATACTCTCCCCTACGATAATCCCTTTCAGCCGGAATCTCTAGAAAATGTCTTTCGAGCGGTGGGGGCGAATCCGATTTATTATCAAGGACGCACTCAATGCTGTGGTTGGCCTCTGTCCAGTTATGCCACCACCCAATCCTTCCAAATGGCAGGAAAACACATTTTAGAGGCCATGGCAGCGGGGGCCGATTGTTTAGTCACCCCTTGTCCTTTATGCCATCTTAATCTTGATTCCCGACAACCGGAAGTGGCAAAAGTGATCGGTCGAAGTTTAGGTTTACCCGTGTTACATTTTTCCCAATTGGTCGCTTTAGCGGTGGGAGTCAGTCCCGATCGTTTAGGATTAGATCGACACATCGTTTCGACCAAATCCCTCTTAAAGAAATTGGGGTTTTAGGACAGGACTCAATCAGGAGTGTTAGCAATGGATTGGTTAAAAAGAATTTTCGGGTTAGATAAACCGGCAGATGCCGCTAGTGCGATCGCAGGGAAAGCCGCTGCTGCGGGTATTCCCCCCGAAAGAGTCGGATTAGATGGAAAATACGACGAAAGCGGACTAGCTAAACGAGTAGTTTTAGCTTTTGACGAGACACCGGATTTAGCTGATGAAGACAAATTGTGGGTCGCTCAAACTGGCAGTAAAGTTGTACTAAAAGGTACAGTTTCCAATCAGGCGACTTTAAATAAAATGGTTGCGATCGCCAGTAAAGTTCATGGGGCAACCAGCGTCGATACCAGTCAGGTAAAATGGGAAGGATAGATACAACTCAGGAGAAAGGACCCCAGTGCCGTACAACCCCGCAGAAATCGAACAGAAATGGCAGAAGATTTGGCAGCAAATGGGATTAGACAAAACCCCAGAAAACGCCGATAAACCGAAATTTTACGCCCTCTCCATGTTCCCCTATCCATCGGGCAACCTGCACATGGGTCACGTTCGCAACTATACTATCACCGATGTGATTGCCCGTCTGAAAAGAATGCAGGGTTATCGCGTGCTGCATCCCATGGGGTGGGATGCTTTCGGATTACCCGCAGAAAATGCCGCCATTGAAAGGGGAGTTCCTCCGGCAAAATGGACCGAGCAAAATATTGCCCAGATGAAACGGCAATTACAACAGTTAGGATTATCTATCGATTGGGAAAGAGAAGTGGCCACCTGTTCCCCGGAATATTATCGTTGGACCCAATGGCTATTTTTACAGTTTTTTGCATCGGGATTAGCCTATCAAAAAGAAGCGGCAGTGAATTGGGATCCTATCGATCAAACTGTCTTGGCAAATGAACAGGTAGATAGTGAAGGAAAATCTTGGCGATCGGGTGCTAAAGTAGAAAGAAAATTACTCCGGCAATGGTTCCTAAAAATCACCGATTATGCCGAACAATTACTCACTGATTTAGATAAACTTACCGGTTGGCCAGAACGGGTTAAAACCATGCAGTCCAACTGGATTGGTAAATCGGTAGGTGCTTATTTAGAATTTCCTCTTGTTAATTCCACAGAAAAAATTGCCGTTTTTACCACTCGTCCCGATACGGTTTATGGAGTGACTTATGTGGTACTTGCTCCCGAACATCCCTTAACTTTACAAGTTACCACTCCCGAACAAAAATCGGCCGTAGAAACTTTTATTCAAGAGATAGCCAGCGAAAGCGAATTAGAAAGAACTGCCGAAGATAAACCCAAACGCGGTATTAAAACCGGAGGACTAGCAATTAATCCTTTTACTGGTGAAGAAATTCCGATTTTAATTGCTGATTATGTCCTCTACGAATACGGTACGGGGGCAGTGATGGGAGTCCCGGCTCACGACAGTCGCGATTTTAAATTCGCTCGGGAAAATAACCTGCCAATTAAGATAGTTATTACTCCAGAAAGTGGCGAAATTGAGTTAAAAGAGGCCTATACAGAAGCGGGAATTATGATTAATTCCGCTCAATTTAATGGACTGAATTCCCAAGAAGGAAAAACCGCTATTATTGATTATGCCACTGCCCAAGGTTACGGCAAAGCTAGAATACAATATCGCCTCCGGGATTGGTTAATTTCCCGTCAAAGATATTGGGGTTGTCCGATTCCAGTTATCCACTGTCCTAACTGTGGAACCGTGCCAGTACCAGTGGAAAATTTACCCGTTACTTTACCAGAAAATGTCGAATTTAGCGGTCGAGGGGCTTCCCCTTTAGCTAAGTTGGAAGACTGGGTAAATGTGGATTGTCCTAGTTGTGGAACTCCCGCAAAACGGGAAACAGACACCATGGATACTTTCATCGATTCTAGTTGGTATTTCCTCCGTTATACCGATGCTAAAAATGAAGATATACCCTTTCAATTCGAGAAGGTTAATGATTGGATGCCCGTGGATCAATACGTCGGAGGAATCGAACACGCTATCCTACATTTACTCTATTCTCGTTTCTTTACCAAAGTTTTAAGAGACCGAGGGTTAGTTAATGTCGATGAACCTTTTAACCGTCTGTTAACCCAGGGAATGGTACAGGGATTAACCTACAAAAATCCCGAAACTGGCAAATATGTCCCCGCAGAAAATGTTATCTATAAAGAGGATAAATATTGCGATAAAGACACGGGAGAAGTTCTTTCTTTCTTCTTTGAAAAAATGTCCAAGTCGAAATATAACGGCGTTGATCCTCTGAAAGTCCTCGAAAAATATGGGGCTGATACTGCCCGAATGTTTATACTTTTTACCGCACCCCCAGAAAAAGATTTACAGTGGGAAGATGCCGGGGTAGAAGGACAATTTCGCTTTCTTAATCGGGTGTGGCGTTTAGTCAGCGAATACATTGAAAATAAACCCAAGCAAGTCAAAAAAATAGAAACTTTCTCGAAAACTGACAAGGATTTAAGACGGGCAATTCACACCGCTATTAAAGAAATCTCCGAGGATTTAGAAGGAGATTATCAATTTAATACCGCCATTTCCGAATTAATGAAACTCAGTAACGCTTTAGGGGATAATAAGTGTTTTGAATCCCCCATTTATCGGGAAGGAATCGAAACCCTATTAATCTTACTTTCCCTCTTTGCTCCCCATCTTAGCGAAGAATTATGGCAAGCTTTAGGCCATAGCCAATCAATTCACCTGCAACCCTGGCCAAAAGTTGATCCTACTGCCCTTATTGTGGACGAGATCACCCTTGTAATCCAAATTTTGGGAAAAACCAGAGGCACGATACAAGTTCCCGCTAGTGCCGATAAAAGCACCTTAGAAACCCTCGCCCTGGAATCAGAAATCGCCCAACGTTATTTAGAGGGCAAGGAAATCAAAAAAGTGATTGTTGTCCCGGGCAAATTAGTTAACTTTGTCGTGGGTTAAATGACAGCAATTACCACAATGGTAGGGAATTAAAGAACCTTTTCAGTTATCAGTAAATAGGGTCTGCTGAATAAATCTAAAAACCTTGTTGGGTAAGACTTTTAGACTTTTTGTCAATCAAAAAGTACTGGATATGTGAGTGATCGGGGGGAAATTTAGGCACTTTTTCCCTGAAAATTAGGTAATTGGCCACCTCAAAACTGGTAAAACCCCACACCCCACACCCCACACCCTGCCACCACCGAAAAACTTTTTGCCGCAAACCCTAAATAGGGTCTGCTGAATAAATCTAAAAACCTTGTTGGGTAAGACTTTTAGACTTTTTGTCAATCAAAAAGTACCAGGCATGGGAGTGATCAGGGGGAAAATTCAGGTACTTTTTCCCTGAAAATTAGGTAGTTGACC
>NZ_JADBSA010000120.1:0-3087 GCF_020246945.1 Microcystis sp. M113S1
AGGGGGTATTTTGTTCGGTGCCAGACTGATATTTGAGTAAGCCAGACAGGAGCCAGAAAAAGATATTTATCAGAAAAGTCATGATCAAGCTAGAGGTTTAAAGACTGATTGGGTTCCAATTATTTTTATTAATAAATATTTAACACAATTCATACCAGGTAAGCAAGAGGGCTACGCCACTACTACCAAATCATTACCCCAAATCATTACCAGATTCGTGACCGTTTGGATGCCATATCAAAATAGTGTGTGTTGTTCGTCACGAAATTTGCTTCGTGTAGGCTAGACTGTAAGCAGCTAACTAGCTCATCCCTAATTCTTTTGACCATTTTTATTGATGTGGTCACTTTTACATTCTGGACATTTCATCGTTTTTTTTCCTTCATTGAGTTTCTATCTATTTTGCCTTCTCATCTCTTTATCTGACAACGCCCTATTCTCAGCTTCGTACCTCATCATTAAGATAACTGCTATAGGAGAAAGGCTGTAAATCTGTTCTCATCCCCTTTTAAGCCGCAAAAAAGCTCTTTAACCGTTGTCGCAGCCAAGAAACGGGATTTTTCAGGTCTTCCGAGTCTAAAAGCCCCATTTCTCGCAATTTCTGCTGACATTCGCCCAATTCCTCTTGACGTTGCGCGATTGCCTCAGTGAATTCCTCCGCTAGAGCCGGATAAGTAGTGATAAGATGCTGAAACCCCTGACGATCGAGCAAAAATAACAAGGTTTCCCCCACTGCTTGCATAGTGGTGGGATAGGGAACCTCTAACATTAACGGTAATTCCCCAAAATATTGACCTTTATTAAAAGTAAAAATTTTACGACTGATTTTATCGTTTTCATAAAAAGCATCCATTTGTCCCTGCAAAACAATACAGAAATAATTAGTTCTTTCTCCCTGTCTAATTAAAATATCCCCGTCCTGGAGATGTTTACGACAACCCATTTCAATTAATACACGCAATTGCAGATCGTTAAAATGTTTAAAGTAACTCACCTCCAATAACATTTCTTTTAACGATAGCGGTTTTGAAGGTTTAACTATCTCCTGATCCTGTTCCTTAACTGCCTCAAAACTGTCGGTATTATGCAACCATAACTCTCGCTGGGGAAAAGGAATCGTTATGCCCCGATGACGCAGATTATGCTCGATAATGAAGTGTAGGGAACTTCTCAGAAAAACGGCCTGTTCGACTTTTTCCACCCATACCCACAACTCAAAATTTAAAGCACTATCACCAAAACCGTTAAAAATCACCTTGGGAAGCGGATTAAAGGCAATTTCTACCGACATATAGGCTGATTGCAGCAGAATTTCCGTCACTATCAAAGGATCTGTACCGTAGGCAACTCCTACCGGCACAATGACTCGAATGCGCGAGTCGGGATAATGCCAATTCTGGACGCGATTGCTAGTTAAGATTGTGTTAGGAACGATTAACTCTGCACCATCAACAGTGCGAATGGTGGTGGAACGAATCGATATTTCCCGGATATAACCCTTTGTTTGCTCAAATTCGATAAAATCGCCCACTTTTAACTTGCGTTCCACCAACAAAGTTAAACCACTGGTGAGATTTTTGGTTAACTCCTGCAAACCGAAACCGATACCCACCCCCAAACCACCGGCTAAAACAGCGATCGAAGCGAGATTGAATCCAGTCAATTGTAGGGCGATAATATAACCAAAAGCCCCAAAAGCAAAACTAGCCAGAGTTGCGATCGCTTCTCGATTACCTTCATCAAAACCGATACTTTTCAGCAGACGATTTTTTAGTAAACTTTTAAAAGCGATCGTCAGACAGGTGACAAGAACAAACAGTACAAGAATACTAATAATCCAACCAAGAGTGATGGAAACTCCCCCAGCGCGCCAAAGGGGAGTGTTAAAAAAGGGCGTTAACCAAGCTGAGGGAGAGAAAGTCATCGCTAAAGTTTAGATTTGATAGGGATTACCCAAGCGATCCACAAAAACATTGTAATCTAAGGGTAAACGCCCCGGATTAAGCCGCGGTTCCGCCGCGTAACCGATGGGAACGACAACAGCGATCGCTAGATGGGGATGATCGGCAGCACCAATCACAGCTTTTACCTTGTCCTCGATCCAACCGTTGAGAAAACAACTAGATAAACCGAGACTTTCGGCAGCCAAAACCAGATGAGTAGCGGCGATCATGGCATCCTTAATCGCGTATTCCCGGGTTTTTTCGCCCAAATCCTTTTGAAATCCGGGGATTGCCTGTTGAAAATATTTTACCGTGCCTTCGTTCCAAGCACCCGTACTGAGAGCCTGTTCATAGATGGGGGTTAGATCTCCTCCTCCTGCGGCAGCATCGGCAGCGAAAACAAAAGTAACCGGCGCTTGGATAATTTGCTTTTGTCCCCAAGCGGCCTCGGCTAAAGCGGCCTTTTGTGCCGGCTCTTGTACTAAAATAATTCGCCAATCTTGGATGTTGAAGCTACTAGGTGCGGCAACGGTTAATTCTACTAGGGTTTTTAGCAGTTCTGGGGCGATCGGATCGGTGGTAAAAGTTTTAATAGAACGACGTTGATTAATCGCCGTGGGAACATCGAGAGGCAAGGTCATAAAGTCAGTTGATCGAGTTACATATTTCTAATTATTATAGGGTCAAGCTATCAGCCTCACCCTTCGGTGTGACCGAAAATTTGGGTACAAGCCCCGCCATGCCCGCGCAGGGTCGGGCGGCTTTTAAAATATTAAGTTGCCATTTTATTTCCTTTGTGCTAAAATATTGATACTCAGTCAAGCATTGTCAAAATGTTTGTACTAGAATACAAAGTTAAGCCAAAACCTAATCAGATAGAAGCCATTAATGAGGCAATACGGACAACCCAATTTGTTCGGAATAAAGTTCTGCGTTATTGGATGGATAATCGGGGTGTTGGCAAAACAGAGTTATTTCGGTACAACACAGCATTAAGAAAAGAGTTTAAATTTGTTGATGATTTAAACTCCCATGCTTGTCAGACTGCTGTAGAAAGAACCTTGCGAGCAATTACTCGGTTTTACGATAATTGCCAAAATCAAGTTAAAGGAAAGAAAGGCTACCCTAAGTTTAAAAAACATTC
>NZ_JADBSA010000121.1:0-7105 GCF_020246945.1 Microcystis sp. M113S1
ATTTCTCGGCTAGTGAGAGAGAGTCTATCTTTCTCTAAAAAAATGGAGAATCACGTTGGAGCTGTTTGGTATTTTATCCATGACTACAATGCACAGCAAAGCAAAGGATTAAGCCGCTATCACTACTACCGAATCACCACCTGGAAATCGATTTAATAGGGGTATCTTATAAAGCAACAGGTCTATTAAATCTTGTCTCGGTCAGGGCAATAGTTGTGATAGCTTCGGTAATAGCACTCGACATAAAAATTAGCTCACCAATCTAGATAAAATTTCTCGATGAATTAAAGCTCGATCGATTAAAAAATGTTTGCGATCGCTGGTTAATCCCTCTCCATTGGCATAAAAATTAATCCAAGTGGTACTAATATCATTAACTGCCTCTGGTAACTGATCTAATTCCCAACCCGGCATCGGTACTTCGGCAATTAATCGCGACACTTTCGGATCATAACTAAGGGCAAAACAACGACAATCTTCTGCCGCGGCCATAATTAAACTATGAAAGCGCATTCCGATCACCATTTCTACCCCACGAAATAAGCCTTTTAACTGTCTTGGATCCTCTAAACTAATGATTTGATGATTTTCCGTTAATTGACGGGCTACAGCTTCACAGAGGGGCAAATCCCGCGACTTTTGAAAAGGGACTAAGAGAATAAACGCCCCCGTGCTGGTTTGTAAATCAATTAAAGCTTGGGTTAATTTATCTAATTTTGCTGGGGTTAATAGGGGATGGGGACGTAAATTGACGGCGATTCTTGGGGCGGGTAAATCCGATAATCCCTTGACTGATTGAGCGTCTAAAGCCCATACTGGATCGGGGGCAACAATGGGATGAATACCCCAATTGGCGACTAAATGAGCCGAAGTATCATCGCGCACAGTAACTAAACTACATTTTTGTAAAACTTTTTTGGTTAACCAACGGGTAAAAGGTCTATTTAATGGTCCAATTCCCTGCCCCCAAGCAATAGTTTTTAAGCCCAATAATTGAGCAAGAGCCATTAAACCACCGTAATAAATTGGACTGGCAAAACTGGTGACATCCTGCATTAAACTGCCGCCACCCCAGATAAATATATCCGCTTTTTTCATAGTTTGAAAAACTTGCCACCAATCCCTACTAGGACAGGTTTCCACTCCATAACGTTGACTGGTTTCTCTGGGATTATTTGATAAAACAATAGGTTTAATTGCTGAGGGCAACATCTGCAATAGAGACACTAATAATGCCTCATCTCCTCCGTTTCCTCTCCCATAATATCCACAAATTACTGCACGCATATATTCAGTTATCAGTTATCAGTTATCAGTTATCAGTTATCAGTCAACATTTGCCTGTTGTCTGTTCCAGTGTTTTCTTGAAAGTAGGTTTTCCCTTTTTACTTTTTACTTTAAAAATGTCTCTTAGTTTCTTAAGTTATGCTGTCAGCTACAAGTTAGCAGTGACCAGTTTTATTCGATTCAGTGATCAGTTTATCTATTTTCTTATTCCCACTCATAACTAATAGCTTAAACCTGATCACTGATCACTGATTTAGTCGTCCATTTGCCAGGGTTCGGTGATGTTTTTTTCATCGAGGATATTTTTGGCTCTTAAAATCAAGACTAATTGACCTAAGATGGTGACATCGGGGGGACTATCAAACCATTGTAAAGAGACGGAATTATCTCTCTCTACCAGATAATAATTGTTCACGTCCCATTCGGCCAAAACTCGATCGATCACTAATAATACCTCCTCAGATCTGGTGGCAATCGATCGAGGTAATTGATCGCTAGGCCATAAAATAGCTACAGGATCGATCGCCTTTAGAATTGCTTGCCAACCGGGGAGAGGCACAATCGTTTGTTTATCCCCCACCGTTACCAGTCGAAAAGGTTCCTCGACGCTCAAACTTTCTGTCTGTTTTATATCAGTTACCGTCACCGGAAATCTTCCTACTAAAGGAATAATTCTGGCTAATTCGTCCTCATCCTGTAAACGATGGACGGGTAGCAAAGGTGCGCTACGGGTGGGAGTAACGGTAAAATCTTGCAGTAAAGACTCGATCGCCTGTCTGGCCGAGTCAGAATGGGCAAATTTCAACCCTTTAGCGATTAATTTCGCTCTTTCGGCTAAATCTCGCTTTTGTTTGCCCCGTTTCCAACACTGATAAGCGATCGCATCTCCAGGATGACGGGTAAATTCACTGGGAATCTGGGATAAACGGGAAAAATCTTGGATTGCTTTGGCGATATCGTGTGCTTCAGCCACCTCAATCCTTTTTTCTGCCGCTAACTTCGCTGCCCCCAATCTTTGTTCTTGATTGAGAATCCGCAATTCGTATAACACATCACTGCGCGGCCCGATGTAGTAACTTAATAAATCTTCAGCTGCTCCCGCTTTGATTAAACTCTCAAAAACTTGGGCAGCGACAATAATTAAATTTTGTTGGGCATTTTGAAAACCCGTTTGTTCAAAGATTAACTGGGAATCGTAGCCAGCTTTTTGCAGTTTTTGACATTTTTGCCCCCAATTCACCCAATTTCCTTCCTTATGAAGCAGCGAGCGCATTAATTCGGTCGCTTCCGTTTCGCTGATTCGATCATCTGTACTGCGAGGCTGTTCTGTCATAGACAACTTGATCAAGCTACAATAACTAAAATTTATCTAATCCCTCAAAAATCTTCAAGAGCAATTAAGGTTAACAGGATAGACTAGATAGTAACAGGATAGCTGACAATCACCCCCTTCGTACCTGTTAGGGCAAGTTTATCTTCAATGTCTAGATTAAGAGTTAATGGAAGCATTCCCCCCTCGTCCCCAACTAACCCCGGTCAAAGGACGATGAAAACCAAGCGTCACCCCAAAGATAGCGCCTTGGGTTTAGTCTCTACCCTCAGCTTTCCGGCGATCGTCGGGACGGCGGATATGATGCTAAAATCAGCAGAAGTTACCCTCGTGGGTTACGAAAAAATTGGCGGTGGTCACTGTACAGCGATCGTGCGTGGTAATATTGCCGATGTGCGGTTAGCAGTGGAAGAAGGGGCAAAAACCGCCGCACAGTTCGGACAATTGGTATCTAAATCGGTTATTCCCCGACCGATGCCCAATTTAGAGGTAATTTTCCCAATTGGTAGCCGTTTAGCCGAAATTGCCCAAAGTCAACGGGGTTTCAGCAAACTGAGCAATATGTCGATCGGTCTCTTGGAAACCCGCGGTTTTCCTGCTATGGTGGGGGCAGCCGATGCAATGTTGAAATCGGCCGATGTGCAGTTAGCTTCCTACGAAACAATTGGGGATGGTTTGTGTACGGCCATTATCCGGGGTTCCGTCGCTAATGTGGCCGTGGCCATTGATGCGGGAATGCGGGAAGCGGAGAAAATCGGTGAACTGCACGCGGTGATGATTATTCCCCGTTTATTGGAGGATTTAGAACATACTCTACCGGTAGCCAGCTACTGGTTAGAAACCCCCGAACCTTTACCGATGTTGTTACCCAATACCGTCCGGGAAAAACAACGGGAATTAGTCGCTTTACCGGAATTGGAAAAAACTAAAATACCGATTCGTCGCCAAGAAATGCAGGAAAAAGTGTTAGAAGAAGTGATTCCCGTGGAAGTTATCACCGATGAGGACAGTTATTAATTTTTATTTTCAACTTTGCTCCTGTGCTGCTAAAAGTACAGGAGCAAGGTTGAATTAGGGTTTGCAGCAAAAAGTTTGTTGGTGGGTGTGAATTTCCCAGTAAAAAATCTTTACAGAGTCCCCCGACAATTAAACGAATCGAATAATGATAAATTTTTGTCAAGAGGTGCGGTCAGATCGAATAATCGTCGCTAGAATGAGCCTAGTTGTCAGGAATTTATAGCGGTTCTCGCATCTGTGCGGTACACTTAAACCTTTGCTGATTAAGCTGTTTAGTATCTGGAATGTACCTCTTGCGAATCAGAAACGCTATAGTAAACAAAGAAGAACTAAAGACTGCTTCTCAAAAAGTTGAAAATGTGGAAAATGTGGAGAAAAGAGTTAGATGTATCCAACTGAACATGAAAAGTATCTGGCAGCTAGAGAAAAATGGGTTCATGAAGATAATCTAATAAACTATAGACTGTCTTGGCTTCTATTGTCACAAACCATATTATTTGCAACATATGCTGTTCTTTTGGCTGCCCCAAATACTGTTCCACAGTTTGAGCGAATTAATAAGCTACTTGTTATACTGCCTTGGATTGGTGTGGTAAATTTAATAATCGCCTACATATCAATTTTAGCAGCTCTCTCTGCTCAATATAAGCTCAAAGAAGCTATTGGACGCGAATTTGAAGTTACTCTTGGTACACTTACATTGGGTGGTTTTATTTTGGGTCATTTAGCTGCAATATTTTTGCCATGGGTGTTTTTTGTAGCTTGGTTTGTTCTAATTATTCCTTGAAGGCCGTAGGGTGCGTTCCCTAAGGTGGCTCCTACTGCTCCAGCGCTCGATTTTGGGGAACGCACCATGCACATTGATTGAAACTGTGGGTTAAAGTGCGATGTCGAAGGCACTGTCTAGAAGTGCGATCGCAATCTTGTAGGGTGCGTTCCCTAAGGTGGCTCCTACTGCTCCAGCGCTCGATTTTGGGGAACGCACCATGCACATTGATTGAAACTGTGGGTTAAAGTGCGATGTGGGCTAATCTGGCTAACAAGCTTTTGGGCGTGATATGGGGAAAAGTTCTGGCGATTGCGCCTAAATAGAGTGATACGCCAAAAGTTGACCCATATCGTTACTCTGGAGAGTGTTATACATAAAGTTGGCGTATAATCTTTCGTTATAGATACATTGCCTGTAGCAGAAAGTAGAAGATTTAAGTAAAGAAAAGGCACAATATGACTAAAAAGAATCAATCAAAAAGATTAACGAATCAACATAAAGAGTCTAAAGGTGTGGTTGGTATATTTGGAGATGAAGCAAAATCACACGACATAACTGTTGGAAAAATTTCACTTTTTGTAATTAAACAGCTTGAAAAGGAGTTTCCTCAATTATCTTTTCAATACAAAAAGAGCATAAAAAAAGAAGAAATAAACGAAGCATTAAAGAAAATTGACCCAGCATTAGGACAAACACTTTTTGTATCAAATTCAAGTATTATACCCGATGGTGGAATAATAGAAGTAAAAGATGATAACGGTAATTGGAGAATCGTTTTAGTTTCGGAAGCTAAAAATCAGGGGAAAGACATTGAAAACATCAAAGCAGGAAAACTTGTAGGAGCAAAAAATGATCAAGATTTGATGGCTGCCGGTAATGCAATAGATAGAAAGATCACATAAAAACATATCTGAAATCGCTAATTTGATGTTATCTGAATCTCATTTTCCATATGTATTATTTTTGGAAGGCTCAAATTTTTTAACAGAAACTATTTCAATTAAAAGACCCGATGGAAGGGTTGTAACGCTTGAATACAATTCAGGAACGCTAAATAGATTAGATAGGTTAACTTCTGCAAATTATGGAATGCCCATTAATACCAATTTGTGTAAAAATAAGTTTGTCAAGCATAAAGATAAAACAATTATGCTTCAAGCAACTTCTATATACACACAAGGAAATGGCGGAAAATGGGATGTGGATGACAAAAAAATGTTTGACATTATGCTTGAAATTTCTAAAACCTCTCTTCAAGTATTAGGCAGTGAGATATTTAATCAGATAACCAAAAGTAAATAACTAAAACAAAGATTTATTAAATCAAAATAGGTTTAAAATGGCAAGAAATGCAACAAATGAATTATTACAAAAAGCTAAAAAATCAAAAAGTGACGAGTTTTATACACAGCTTTCAGATATAGAAAGCGAATTACAGCATTATAAAAGTCATTTTGAAAATCAAGTAGTTTATTGCAATTGCGATGATCCCCGAATTAGTAACTTTTTTAATTATTTTACCTCAAATTTCAATGAATTAGGTCTTAAAAAAATAATAACATCTTGTTATAGAGAGCAAGTAAAAAATTTATTTAATACAGAAGAAGATGAAAAAGGTTTTTTCTTTGAATATACAGGTACAGAAGGCGAAAAAAACAAACCAACGTCAACTGACCTAGTTTACTTTAATGGAGATGGTGATTTTCGTAGTTCGGAAAGCATTGAACTATTAAAGCAGTCCGATATTGTTGTTACCAATCCCCCATTTTCATTATTCAGAGAGTATGTAGCTCAATTGGTTAAATACGATAAAAAGTTTTTGATAATTGGAAATATTAATGCAATAACCTATAAAGAAATTTTCAAACTTATTAAAGAAAACAAGGCGTGGTTAGGAATAAATATTGGTAGAGGTATTTCAGGTTTTATTGTACCTGAACACTATGAACTATATGGAACAGAAACTCGAATAGATAACTCTGGTAATAGAATAATCTCACCAAACAATTGTTTATGGCTCACTAATTTAGATAATTTTAAGCGGCACGAAGATATAGAACTTACAAAAAGATATTTTGGCAACGAAGTTCAATATCCAAAATATGACAATTATGATGGAATTAATATTAATAAAACACAAGACATACCAATAGACTATAAGGGATATATGGGAGTGCCAATAACATTTTTGCATAAATTTAATCCCGACCAATTTGAAATAATTAAATTCAGGAAAGGGAATGATGATAAAGATTTATCAGTAAATGGGAAATGTCCTTATTTTAGAATACTAATCAAGAATAAACGAATACAAACTGAATATATTGATTTAACTGACAAAGAAAGATAATGTATGACAAATCGTTGTACCTGACATTTTTCCGCTACGATCCAAAATGTAGCGATCGCAATCTTGTAGGGTGCGTTCCCTAAGGTGGCTCCTACTGCTCCAGCGCTCGATTTTGGGGAACGCACCATGCACATTGATGGAAGCTGTGGGTTAAAGTGCGGTCGCCGATCTTAATAAGCTACATTAACAACAATACTTAAAGAGAGGGCTTAAGGCTCTTCGTTACTCTTTATGCTAAATCAACAGACAAGATGCCAAGATAACATACTTCTAACCCAAAAATTCCGAAAGTTTCTAAAGCCATAGCCTCTTCGTTTTATTAGTTTAAGTTTATTGTTGATTCCCTCGACCA
>NZ_JADBSA010000122.1:0-9505 GCF_020246945.1 Microcystis sp. M113S1
TTCACAGCAAAGTCTTGACGTTGCCTATTTACTTTAAGGTGAGCTTTAGCTAATCTTTGTCTAGCTTTTTGACGATTTTTACTTCCCTTTTTCTTTTCAGATAATCGCCTTTGAAGTCGTTTTAATCGTTTCTCGGACTTTTTCAAGAATTTAGGATTGTCAACCTTATTACCCTCATGGTCAGTATAAAAAGAAGCTAATCCCACATCTAGTCCGATACACTTACCTGATGGCTTAACATCTTCTTTAACGTCACAAGAAAGAACAAATTGACAATAATAGCCGTCGGCTTTACGAACTAATCTAACTCGCTTAATGTCAGACTACTGAAAGTATCCTAAATCCCAAGTACCTTTTAGTTTAAGTGTTCCAATCCCCTTTTGATCGCTAAAGTGAATAGTTTTAGGATTAATCAGCTTCCATCCTGTTGTTTTATATTCAACCGAGCGAGAAAACTTTTTAAACCGTGGATACCCTTTTTTCCCGATTACCTTCTGCTTACAGTTGTCAAAGAAACGGGAAATAGAAGACCATGCCTTTTCAGCCGATGCTTGCCTTGCCTGAGAATTTAATTGACCAGCAAATTTAAAGTCATGGGCTAAAACTCGACAATAAGCTGATAGATCATACTTGTTTACACCTTTGTTGTCCATCCAATACCTTAAGCATTTATTGCGGATGAATTGGGCGGCGCGGATAGCATCGTCTATAGCCTGATATTGTTGTAATTTAGCCTCAACTTTAAACTCTAGGACAAACATTTACGCTAAAATTTCAAGAATAAACTTGTTCTAACACATTAAATATTAAACTGACAACCCATTATCTAAAAACCGCCCTCTGCTACGCGGGGCATGGCGGGGGTTTAAACCCAAGTTTTCGGTAAAGATTGTGTTGTAATTCACTCGATCCCGAACGTCACCGAAACGACCGCGGTAATATCTTTGTCGATCGAGGAGGTGTCGTAAATTCCCGAATCGCTCACGTCAGTGGAATTGCGCGAGGTGATCTGAAAAACTCCCGTTTTCGCATCGCGCACCCTTCCCACCCGACTGCCGGTACTACTGGCGATCGCTTCGGCTCTGGCTCTCGCATCCTTGGTCGCTGCCGCCACCATTTCCACCCGCAGCTTATCGAGTTGGGTGTAAAGGTATTGGGGGGGTTCGGAGACGAGGTTAATTCCCTCCTCGATCAATTCCGTTACCTGCCGAGAAAGTTCCGTGTAACGGGCCACATCCCCCGCTCGGATCTCGAAGCGTTGGGTGAGGCGATAGGCGAGAATTTGCCCGGTTTCCTGGCCGTTAGCTGTTACTTCGGGAATCGCCATCGTCTCGATCGCGTTGGTGGTGATTGCGTCGTCGGGAACTTGTTTTTCTTTGAGATAAGCTCGTATCCGCTCGGTTTGCCGGATCAGATCGCGGTAGGCTTCGCGGGCGGTGGGTTGTTGACTGAAAACCGATAAACGCCAGAGAATATAATCGGATGTAATCGCCCTTTTTGCCGAACCAGTCACGACAAAAACATCGCTGGCCTGTTTCACCGCTAAGAGGGAGCGCGCCGCTATCCAGGAACTCAAGACGAGAGCGATCGATAGCACCGACAAACCGGCGAATACTTGTGGGAAACGTCGGAATATAGAACTGTCTTTCATCATCCCCATCCTAGAAATCGGACGTTTCTATCCTATGCTAGTAGCGAGCGAGTTGAAATTATTATTTACAAAAATCAATTTTTCTTGCGTCAGGTTGATGCGCTTTTACAGATCGACTATCTTGGCCAGAAATCACCAAAAAAGAGGCATAAAGCCTCTTTTTTGCAACAATCCCCAAGATATCTGAGATTGCGGTCGCTTTCGCTCAAAACTTGACTGGATAAGCTTTCCTCTGATTCTTCTCTATTTGAGGGACATTTTAAAACTGCGATCACGGAAATCTCCTTTAGAATAGCAATTCTAAATTTGCCCTGTAGCAAGGCTTTTGGGGGTTAGTTCGCATAATACGGCATAAAATTCCATGGGATTGCGAATTTCATTTCACGAGTCTTCAGGCTTTTGACGTGATAGTACATCCAAAGTTGCCCAAAAATCCCCCTTTAAAATGTTCTTAAAATCACTAAAAGACTTGCTGTGTCTAAAACTGAGAATTGCTAAATTGAAAATGTTAGCTTTATTTTCAACCGTTATTATGATATAATTAGGGTTGGCTGAATAAATATAAAAACCTTGTTGGGTAAGACTTTTAGACTTTTTGTCAATCAAAAAGTACCGGACTGGGAGTGATCAGGGGGAAAATTCCGGGACTTTTTCCCTGAAAATTAGGTAGTTGACCCCCTGAAAATCGGTAAAACCCTACACCCCACACCCCACATCCTGCCCCCAAGAAAAACTTTTTGCCGCAAACCCTAATTAAAAGGCAAATTTATTAATGATTTGGATCATGACTACGACGACAATTGAAATTGGAACTTTAATCGATCATTCTCCTGAAATTCGAGGAGGAAGACCAACAATTACTGGGACAGGATTTACAGTACGCCGCATTGTTTCTTGGTATAAATTAGGGCTGACTCCTGAAGAAATTTTAAACCGGATAGGACATCCCCATTTGGATTTAGCCAAAGTTTATGCGGCTTTAACTTACTATCATGCCAACAGGGAAGAAATTGAAACTGATTTAGCTCAGGAAGAAGCCGAGGTGAAACAATTTGAACAGGAGTGGCTTCAATCTAAGTTAAATAAATAGTCAAGCTGACATTATATTTAGATGAAGACTCGATGGATCAGAGCCTTGTAGCGGCTTTAAGAGCAAGAGGAGTCGATGTGATAACGGCTACAGAAGCAGCGATGTTGGGGAGCTCCGATTCAGAACAATTAGACTATGCTACTGGTCAAGGAAGGGTATTATACACTTTTAATCGAGGCGATTTTTACCGCCTACACACTCAGTATTTAACGGAAAGTAAATCTCATCGAGGAATCATACTCGCTCCTCAACAACGTTACTCAATTGGAGAACAATTACGCCAAATTTTGGAATTAATTTCTGGGAAAACAAGTGAACAGATCGAGAATAATGTAGAATTTATTAAAGGGTAAGCTACAATTTACAAATCTTAAAACTTAAATCCTATTCCTCGCTCTTTTGCCATTTATTTCGCTTTTTTTAAGCTCATAAAATCTCTGCCTATTTATACACACAGAAACGGCGAAAAATGCCGACTACAGATAAAGCCTCCAGAAGAGGAGTTCGTCTAATAGCTTCGTGAAGCGTCTGGTACTAAATTCGGTTATTAAAAACTGATTATCTGTTGCCCCTTTTGTCTATTGCTTATTACTTTTGCCTGTACTGATGTGTAGCCTATACTCAACGGATTTAGTATAATAAGAAAAACTCTAGTATTCATCATGTACCAAATCACTCTCTCCCTACCCGATGAAACCGCCCTCGCTTTACATCTCACCCCAGAACAACTGGCACAAGAAATCTCTCTTCTTGCTGCCATTAAACTTTATGAACTGGGAAAACTTTCCTCTGGCACTGCTGCCAATTTAGCAGGTATTCCACGAGTTGTTTTTCTTTCTAAACTTGCAGACTATGGAGTTGATACCTTCCGACTCAAGGAAGCAGAATTAATCGAGGATATGGCCAATGCCTAACGTCATTGCCGATACATCACCGATTCAATACCTCTATCAGACTAACTTACTTGAGTTACTACCAAACTTTTACGGACAGATAATTATTCCTTTTTCAGTAGATCAAGAGTTAACTGTTGGAAAGGCTTCTGGAATCTCTTTACCTGATATAACCTCCTTAAGTTGGATAATTATTCAACAAGCAAAATCAGTTTCTCTTTTACCCCTTGTCACTGATTTAGGAAAAGGAGAAAAAGAAGTATTAGCTTTAGCAATAGAAATTCCCGATTCTCTCGCTTTACTTGATGATGGATTGGCAAGACGATATGCAAACTTATTAGGAATAAAACTCACTGGAACAATGGGAATATTATTAAAGGCTAAACAAAATGGTTATCTACACCGTATTGAGCCAATTCTTAATCAACTAGAATTGCTGAATTTTCGCTTAGATGCCACTACTCGTACTTCTGTCTTAAAATTAGCTGGTGAAGGATAGAATAGTTCCCCTTCCCTCTCCCCTCGGTAACAGACGTGCGGGACAACTAATCGAAAATACCGTTCAATCAAAGACAGAATTTGCTTTCCTGTGAGTGCCGCTTTCACCCCTAAACGTTTACGATGATGAACAGTAAAGGGTACAGGTCAAACAAATGAGATTAATTTCTTGATTTCGGTCTTTTAAAGATCGGCTCATTTGATTGTTCCTTGATATTCTGCGGGGAAGGATTTTCCTTCTGGTCAGGAGAAGCTTTGATCGTTTTGATCGGGATTCCGCGAGATAATGGAGAATCTAAAAAAACCTCGATCGGAATTCCCCAGTTAGGACTATGGGTACTATCTAACACCGAACAGTTTTCTGTACTGTTCTCATAGGTTCCAGCCGTAGCATGAATAGCCACCACTTGATCATGTTGATTAAAAACTCCAGCCCCACTCATTCCTTCAATTGTTGGATTTGTATATTTGACTCGATTTCCCTCTTGAAAGTGTTTTTTTGGATCGTCGAGATTCTCTAAAAGCTTTTTATCATTTTCGGTATACTCTTGATCGGATCGGACGATCTGCTCTATAGTTCCACGTGTCAACTCCTCTTTGGGTTTTCCAGAACAATATCTCCAACCTAATACCGAGACTGCTTGACCTTGAGAGATATTGCGATTTAAAGTGACAGTAGGATAATCCATCTCGCTGGTGAATTTAACAATGGCTAGGTCTAATGTTCTATCTGGGATAATTTCTTGGATCGGATAGAATCGACGGTCGTAGGTAACGATCTCTTTTGAAGATGGGTTATCTACTACGTGTTTAGCGGTTAGCACATAGTAATTATTAGAAGCGGAACCGATGATTATACCCGTTCCTATTCCTTTGATATACACAGTAGATTTTCTTAATATTTCGGAAATTACTGATGGATTTACCTCCTGCTGTTGTGGCGTAGTGCCGTCTTTTTCACAACCTACCAATATACCCCATAAAAGAATTGACAAATAAATGGTATAAATAGCTCGATACTTCATCTTTTTTACTTTGCTTTCGTGAAAAATATTTCTTTTTTCAAGAGATTTTTTATTAACCAGTGTTGTCATTAAAGTCAAATTCAATGGTAACAATTTTACTTTTAGATATATCATATCTTTGTTTAAGATTTTTCCCTTTACAAACAATTTTATAGATAACTGTGTTATTTTTCCTTGTTTTATCTAGCCTGTATTGATAATAGTTTTTATCAGTATTTACTATTTTTGGGATAATAGTTTTGTTTTGATTGCTTCCCAAACTTAAGGGAGTAAGCCTTATCTTCCAGTTTTGTTCGGCTGATAATTTTAATGTTTCTAACTTCTGTGTAGGAATATCGACCACCTTACTATTGACAATGCTAGAATCTGATATAAATTTAATTTTGTGGTCGGATTGTATCTCAAATTTCGCTATGATTATTGGATGAAAATAAATCCAAAAATTTTCGATTATATTTTTGATTATCATCAAAACTACTGATATTATCAGAATCAATACTAGCAAAGGTAATACCCCCGATAGTATCAAGATCATGTTCAACTTTTGTTCAAGAGTTAACCGATCAACAGCAGTCATGGGGTTTAACTTACTTACCCCAAGAGTTTCTGATTTGACGGAAGGAGGTGGAGACAAAAATCGGATCGGTTCTAATTGAGGCGTGGAGGTCGGTAATTCTCTAAATAATTGCTGGGAATTCAGCGATAAATACCAATCAATAGGTAATCCCAAAGATAAGGGAGCATTTTCTTGAATAATGAACGGAACTTTTTCATTATCTGCGTACCTATTTTGTTCGGCATCAGCCGTGGTTTTTCCTCTTCCATTGATTCCGACTAAATGCCCTTTATGATCGAGAATTGCACCTCCACTGGTTCCTTCCTCTGTGTCATTGGTAAAAGCCAATTGATAGCCGTCCTTCAGATAGCGATCGATAACCCATCCTTTGCCTTTGGTAAAAAGAAATTCTGCCGGACAATCAATACTAGGAACTGCCGTTAATTTACAGGGAAATCCAGTCACAAAAAAGTCCCTTTTATCTGGCAAATTCTCCGAGGTTTTCTTAATGGCTGTTTCGTATTGATAAGGACTCTCGAACCATAACAAGGCTAGATCGGCTTTTACCCCCATTCGCTCGAATTTAGCCTTGGGATGAATTTGACCTCTATGAATGAAACCCTCATGAGTTTGAATATAAAATTTGTCAATTCCAGATGAGACATGAGCGTTTGTTAAGACTAAATAATTGTAGATGCTTTGACTATTTTTCCGTTTGATTTCTTGTCTATCAACGATAACTCCCGAACCACTGACGGATGTTGTATATGGCCATTCTTCCCATAAAACTGTGTAAACTCTTACAGTGATCAATCTAGCGATATCCCTTATTATATCTTCATCCATCTTCCCTATAGAGGGTTGCTCATCAGCATGAGAAGTTTGTCCGTCGATAGGATTTAAAAAAGCTTGCATGGTGAACAACACCATGCAAGTTAACAGAAAGATAACGATAAATTTTCTAAGTTTCATGATTACTGCGAAACACACACTTCTCTGGCCACCTTCTCTTCACCTCGTAAAACCGCCATAATGTTAACAAAAGTTGACTTATTACCACACTGCTTGAGAGGCCGCCCAGAAAAATTTCTATCGGAGAGAGCGAACAAGTCGTCTAATAACTGACTAGGGCTTTCTTTCCCACCACTGCCATTCTCAAATCCGTAAATATTTCCATTAAGCGTCCACAGAAGTTGCTCTTTTGTACATTTAGCTCCCTCTTGATTCGTAGTACAAATTGCGGGATTTCCGTTGATATAATCATGTCGTATATATTGAACCCCTTTGCGGAACTGTTCATCAAGACGATTACTCACCTCTTGACAGCGTCGTAGCGGCGTGTAGCCAGCCTCTCTCGCTAACGGTTCTAACCAACGAATTAATTGACGTGGTTGGTTCTGCCATTTCGGGCTAGTAGCCACAGTAGTGGGAACACCACTACTGAGAGTTTGACACTGAAACGTCACTGGCGGGTTTTTTGCGAAAATCGGCTGAGAGAATAAGACCGAAAATCCGACTACTGCCGCTACAAGAACTATTGCGAACCTCTTGAGTCTATTCAACGTTAAAACCCTCCAGCACTAAGGATAATACTCAGATCATCTTAACTCAACAATTTCTGCACCCGTGTTCGTTTTGTCACGATTTTCTGACAAAATCAAGGTACTCTGATCGGCTTTCGGTAGGAATCAGTCGGCAAAAATAGGGGTTCTGATGGCTCGATCAACCCTTCTCGTTTATTCTCTTCAGTGCGAAGGAATAGAGGTTTATCGGGAACCTCTATAGTCGATAGAACATCTCGACAAATTTCTAGGTGACGATGAGATTGACAATTCATCACTAGATTTTTCCAAGCAAAGTGCAGATTATATTGGGCAGTATAGAGACTTAACAAGCTAATCAATAATCCCAACAGTGGCATAATCTGATGAAATTGACGTGTCATGGCTCTTCTCTACTTTGTGTGATAATTTTTGTTTATGTAAGGTGAAATGGTTACTGAATAATACTTTTAGGACTATTTTGAAAAAAGAAAATATCAGTATAGACCCCCGTTTCCACATAGAAACCAAAAGAATCGTTTTATTTCTTTCCCTTATCAAGCCAGACGATTAGATGTGCTTTTCTAGCCTAGTTCTTCTTTAGATTATCGGGACGAAGAAAAATCCCTCCCTCGTTTTCGGGGTCTGGCGAAGAAGGACTAGGAGACGGTTTTGGAATTGGGGACTCGTTCTGCTTCTGATGATGCGAATCGAAGACTATTGCTCGAAGTAGATTAAAACCCCAGATAAATCCTGTGATCATGACTAATATCATCAAAAAATTGCCCAGAGGTATATTAACCATAGGAATCTGGGTATTGATCACCGAACGAAGAACACTGACTCGACTATGATTGATAACTACTGTTTTTTCCAAATGATGCAAGTCTTCAAGAATTTCCTCTACGTTTTTATAGCGATCTGTGTGGTTTTCTTGAATCATTCGATCGATAATAGCCGCTAGTTGATCCCCCACGTTATTAGCCCTTGTTCTCCATGCGAGCAGTTTGGTACTCGAATTACGAGATATATCTTTTGGTTCAATACCAGTTAAAGCATTAATAACAGTCATTCCCAAAGCATAAATATCACTATTGAATTCTGGATAACCGTCCATTTGTTCTTTTGGCGTATAACCACTGGTATAAATTTTAGTTAGATTCCCTCCCGATGAATTCGGTAATGTTGAATTGGTTAAAAGAGGTGCTTTGACTCCTCCAAAATCAATCAAAATAATTTTTTTATCTCGATCCCGACGCAAGATATTCGATGGCTTGATGTCTCGATGAATTACTTGTTTTTTATGAATGTATTCTAAAACGGGGAGAATCCCTAGCAAAAATTCAATGACTTCCTGTTCCTCAAATTTTCCCCGATTGCGAATTTCTTCTTCCAGCGAATTGCCCTCTATATATTCTTGAACTAAATAAAATTCTTGATTGTCTAAAAAGTAGGCAAATAAATAAGGAATTTGATCGTGTTTGCCTAAATTCATTAGCGTTTTAGCTTCTCGATAAAATAACTCCTGCGCTTTTTTAAGTTCATCTTGGTTATTGCTTTTAAATATAAGCTTTTTAATAACACATTGACTTCCTAAACGTCGTAAATCTTCGGCTATATAGGTTTCTCCAAATCCACCCATGCCCAATTTTTTTACAATTTTATAATACTGGCCAATAATCATTGAGGGTTTCATGGTCTTGGTTGGCAATCTTGACGGAAGATGGTTTATATTCTAGCAACCATGCCCACAAAAAAGCACCCCCTCGCGGGAGTGCCTTTTCGTTCAGACTAGGAATTAACCATTGATAGCAGGAGCAATCAGAGCCACAGGAGCCTGTTGGCCACTAGCTAAGTCTAAGGGGAAGTTATGTGCATTACGCTCGTGCATTACTTCCATACCGATACCAGCGCGGTTCAACACATCGGCCCAAGTACCAATTACACGACCTTGAGAATCGAGAATCGACTGGTTGAAGTTAAAACCGTTGAGGTTAAACGCCATGGTGCTAACACCCATTGCCGTAAACCAGATACCGATTACCGGCCAAGCACCCAAGAAGAAGTGCAGAGAACGGCTATTGTTGAAAGAAGCGTATTGGAAGATTAGACGTCCGAAGTAACCGTGAGCGGCAACGATATTGTAGGTTTCTTCTTCTTGACCGAATTTGTAACCGTAGTTCTGAGATTCGATTTCAGTGGTTTCACGCACTAAAGAAGAAGTTACTAGAGAACCGTGCATCGCACTGAA
>NZ_JADBSA010000123.1:0-12819 GCF_020246945.1 Microcystis sp. M113S1
AGGGCATACCGGAACCTTCGATGCTCGATCCAATAAACGCTTGGGGAGAGAATACCTCTACTTTTTCAGAAGCAATTCTGTCTAAGCAAGTAATCTCTGTGAACCAAGAATCCCCGTCTCTTTAGAGCGGGGAGTGTCAATGCCATTTAATACTGCTCACTTAATACGATTTTTCTAAAGTAATGGCAGAGATAGTTAATTACCCTCACCCCCAACCCCTCTCCCAGAAGGGTAGAGGGGATTAGGATGACTGCCACAAATAAAGAAAAATGGTACAATACTCTATCCTCCTATTGATCAGTGATCAGTAATCAGTGATCACTGATTCAAGAGGGCAATTGTTTAAAATCAAAATTTGTGTCTTTACCCTTGACAGATGGCTCGGTTTGTGCTATGCGATTAGCCATTTGTACCAGATCCACTCCGGTAGCTTGACGCAATTGTTCGGCAAAAGCAGTCATTTTCGGGACAAGATTACCATCACCCCCGTCCACTACCGTCACCGTTTGCACCTGCACTTCTGGGACACTAGCGACCATTAATTTAAGCAATAACTCCAATTTTTGGTATAAAAAGATGTTTTTAGCGTTATTTCCCGCTCCTTGCCAAGAAGCCGCTAATTTTTTGGTTCCTTCCGCTTGCGCTTTCCCCTGTTCGATAATTTTGGCCGCTTCCCCCCGGGCTTTCGCGATCGCTTGTTGACATTCGGCCTCGGCAGGTGCGATCACATCCGCTTGTAATTGCTGTTTCACCTGCTTAATGCGGGCGTTTTGTACCGCCACTTCGGCCTGTACTTTAGCTAAATCGGACATAACCACCGATTCTACCTCGGCAATCATGGCGCCGCGCTTAGTTTGAGTGTCGCGCACCCGTTTTTCTGCGTCAGCTTTGGCTATTTCTAAATCTTTTTGGATACGACGCAAAGCGGTGAGGCGTAGATTCTCGGAATCCTTGATAATCGATGTTTTTCGGGCTTTTGCTTCTGCTATCCGGGCATCTCTTTGTAATTCGGCTTTTTGCTTCCGTCCGATCGAATCGAGATAACGCACCTCATCAGAGATATTCTGTATCTGCAAACTATCCAAAACTAAACCCAATTTTTCCAGATCCTGTTCCGCTTCTTCCAAGAGACTTTTGGCAAAAGCGATCTGATCGGAGTTCGCTTGTTCTGGGGTTAAATTGGCCAAGACACCGCGCAAATTCCCCTCAAGGGTTTCTTTAGCCAATTGTTCGATTTCCTTGCGTTTCTTGCCCAATAAACGCTCGATCGCATTATGAATAATCGGTTCCTCCCCAGCAATTTTAATATTCGCCACCCCGGTGACGATCAACGGCACACCGCCCTTAGAATAGGCATTAACCACCCTGAGATCGATGATCATGTTGGTCAGGTCCATCCGATACACTTGTTCTAGCATAGGTAAACGAATGCTGCTGCCCCCTTTTACCAAACGATAACCGATGGTTTTGCCCGTGGCCGTGGGACGACGACTGCCGGCAAAAATTAAGACTTCGCTCGGTTGACAGATATGGTAATAGTTACGGATGACCAATAAACCCGCACCTGTCCCTAAACCGAAAACTCCCAGTAAAACAGCGATAATTTCCATAGATTTTATGTAGGTGAAATTTGTAATTATCTTTACTTTTAGCCGATCGACTCTCTGGCTGGTTGATTTTTTGGGGGGTATCGATATTACACTAAAAAGTAAAGCTTAGACAGCCTATCTTTATCATGCCAGATCAGCCAATCTCGATCGCCGAATACTACCACGAGCGTACCAAATACGACCCCCAGACGATCGCCTCAAAAAGTAAAGGTCTTGATTGGAGTCAACAACCCTATCCCTTCAAAGAATACAAAATCGGTCAGACTTTCGATCTCAAACCCTACCTCTCCCGTCAAACGGTTCCCCAAAAAGGAGACTTTTGGCGACGTATATCGCGAATTTTGGGCTGTAGCTATGGGTTAACTGCCAAAATTGCCACTATGGGGAGTCCCTTGTACCTACGTTCCGCACCCTCTGCTGGTGGATTATACCCCGCCGAGGTCTATCTGATCTCCCGTGGCACGGAATTTTTACCCGCCGGTCTCTACAGCTACCAAGGTCAAAGTCACTCGCTGCTTTTATTCTGGGAAAGTGATGTCTGGACCAACCTACAATCTGCTTGTTTCTGGAATCCTGTTTTAGAAAATACCGATATCGCTGTAGTTACCAGTGCCATTTTTTATCGGTCTGCTTGGCGCTACGAAGATCGAGCTTATCGACGTATTTTCCTCGATACAGGGCATTTATTGGGCAATATTGAGCTATCAGCCTCGATTAATGACTATCGCGCCCATTTAATCGGTGGTTTTAACGATAGCCAGATGAATGAATTGCTTTATCTCGATTCCGAGAAAGAAAGTGTCATGACGGTGATTCCTTTGGCAGATCTGCTCAATATCCGGCAAAATCTCCCCCATAGTACCACGGCACTCCCTTCGGCAACCACGACTCTTTATCCCGAAATTACCGAGGGAGAATTATTAAACTCCCTACACCGAGCCACTATCATAGCTACAGATGAGAAGATAGAAGCAAATATTACCCCCTCTAATTGGGAAGATAAATATAATTTTCCTTTTTGTCTAAAAGTTTCGGTGACATCCCGTCCCGTCAATTGGGGGGAAGATTTAATCGATCTCGAAAGTACGATTCTTAAACGCAGATCTACCCGCGCTTATAGTGGCGCTAGTCTCAGTTTAGACGAATTGCGAGCCTTGCTGCATTTCACCTATCAACCCCAAGATTATGCCAGCCAAAATCTCGATCCCAATCCCGATTATTTTGCTCTGGATTTATTGGAAACTTTTATCGCTGTTTCGGCAGTAACCGGATTAGAGGAAGGCTGTTATTATTATGCTCCCAAAGCCCAAGAATTGCGGCAAATTCGCTTTAAAAATTTCCGGCAAGAGTTACATTATCTCTGTTTAGGTCAGGATTTGGGACGAGATGCGGCTGCTGTGGTTTTTCATACGGCGGATCTGTCAAAAGCAGTGGCTAGATATGGCGATCGAGTTTATCGTTATCTTCATGCAGATGCGGGTCATTTGGGACAGAGATTAAATTTAGCCGCTATTCATCTGGGGTTAGGGGTTAGTGGTATCGGTGGTTTTTTTGATGATCAAGTTAATGAGGTTTTAGGAATTCCCTGGGATGAAGCAGTTATCTATATCACTACTTTAGGCCGACCGAAGGTTTTTTAAGGTGAGTTTGATTAAGGATAAACCACAAAGGCACAAAGAACACAGAGGGGAAGATAGAGTGTTCTTGATTAAGATTCTCTGAGATTTTCCCTCTCTAATTCGATTAAATTATCGATTTTTTTTAGCTTTGTATCCCCAGCAAGATAACCGATCCCGCGATGTAAATGTAAGCGAAATTGTTGAGTTAGAGTTTCTTTATCGGTTGCTAATCCGTCTTGATGACAACGTTGTTTGAGGGCAATTAAGAAAATATCGGACATTTCTCCCCCGAATACTTTCCAGGATAATTCTACATTGCTATCGGCAGGAATGGGAACGGGAGAGGGGAGACTCGGTTCGGCAAGGGAACGACAAAAAGCCCAACGACAGAGGATATTCCATTGGTCAATTTTGGTGTAGCGTTTTAATTTTATTAGGCTATCTTTGGCGGTTTGAGATAGTCGAAAACGTTCGATCGGTGATTCCATAATCTATAATTTTACCTCGCTCTGAACGATGAGAAAATAGTTAGTTATTCTCAATTCTGTTTAATAGGATAGTGGAAAGTGGGGAGTTTTTTTCAGTGATCGGTAAACAGTCAACTGATAACTGATTCAAGTCTGTATCAAACCCATCGGCTGCCGCTAAACTATTTTTTAAGTTCTCGTAGGGGTGACTGGTTGATTGGTGTTGAATTAATTGGGCGAGGATTTTTTGGCAATTTATCTCAGTCATAATCTTACCAAAAGTAGCGATCGGGGTGAATAGTAGTTTGACGTTGTTGGGAATTGTATTCTAGCAGGTATTTTCTGGCGATTACTTGCTGTTCTTCTAATAATTGTAGCTCATTTTGTCCAATTTCTGTATCGGTAGAAAGGAGGATGACTTGAGAGGAAGCGGCGGGAAAATAACGTTCAACTAAATTATGGCGATGGGAAGAATCTAAACGTCCGAGGGGTGTATCGATAGCGATGGGTAAATCTCGTCCGGAGACTCGCGCTAATCCCCACAAAAAAGCGATTGCTAATAGTTGTTTTTCTCCGGCAGAAAGACGGTGTTTAGGCACATTTTGTCCATCGGGACCAAAGAGAGATAGACCAAAAGTATCAGCATCGATCGCTATTTTCTGCACCAGATCGGACTTATGCAATAAATAACGAAAACATTCCGCCACTTCTCCCTCCAATCTATTTAATTTTTTTAAAGTTAAGCGTTCTTTAAACACTTTTAAAGTTTGCTGTGCTTTGACAATAGCATTGACGATATGTTCGTTACTTTGCGATTCTAAAGCTTTCTCACTATAGGCAAATAATTCTTTTTTAGTTTTCTCAATTTTCTTTTTGATTTCCTCATAATTTTTGTGGCTTTGCTCGTATTCTGCTTGAGCATTTAGATACTTTTTCTGAGCGGTTTTTAAGTTATTACTCAGGGTTTCGTATTCTTCGGGAGAGGCTGCTACTGCTAATTCTCGCTCTAAATTATCTAAGTCAGCTTCCAGATTTCTTAATTGTGACATTGCTTGATGAGCGAGGTTAATTTGTGCCGGTAGTTGATGGGTTAAGACTCGATTTAATAACTCGATCGCCTCCTCGTCTAAATCTAAGTAAGGAGTAATCAAAGAATCGCTATCCTCAGCTAAAAACTGATTTTCTTGCTGTAAAAATTCTCTAATATTCTCTAATTGTTCTAAAGTTAAATTCAGTTGTTCTAAATAAGCAAGTAACTTTTTATCTCTGGATTCTAAAACCGATTGAGCGACTTGAGACGATTGAAATTTTAGCTCTTTTTCTCCCTGAATTTTAGCCGCTTCTAGGAGAGGAAAAATTAACTTTAAGGGTAAAAATTCCCCTGCCAATTGACCTAAATATTCTCTCTGTTTCTCTAACTTTTTATCTAAATCCTTTTTTCGGCTCTCTAATTGACTTCTTTCGGCGGCAATTTTTCCGCCATCAATGCGAAATTTATCCGAGACTGCATCAAAATCATTTCTAACCACATCTAAATTTTTTTGTTGAGTTTCCATCTCTTGTTTAGCCAATTCCAAATCTTCTTGGTACTGAGCTAATTTTTTCTCAATAGCTTCAATAGTTGCCAGTTCATTTTCTGCTGCTAATAACCGGCGCTTGCGACCAGCTAAAATATCAAGATCAACTGCTAATCTTTCCGCTAATTCTAACCCTAATAAAGTCTGCATTGAATCCTTAACGCTGTCAGGAGGTACATCCTGTTCTGCCAATTCTTTTACCTGTTCCCCATCAAATAAAAAGAGGTTAGAAATACCCAAAGGTAATAAAGTTTCAATATATTCATCCCAAGTGTTAGCTAGGGCGGGATCGGGCCAATCTTCATCTAAAATACCGAGGGTATCTCTACCATCTTTGGGCTGTTTTGTCCAGTATCTAACGATACGATATTGTCGCCATTGTTCATTAACTAGATGTTCAAAAGCCAGTTCAATTCTAGCTTGATCGATGAGGGAAGCTTGATGATTAACTGCTTGACTGAGAAACTCAGCATAACTTAAATTATTGCGAGTAGAACACTTTGCCCGCGCACCGTACAAAGCCAAACGAATCGCATCCATTAAAGTAGTTTTACCGCCGCCATTCATGCCTCCCAAAAGGATAATCGGACAGGGACTATTATCTTTTTCAGGACGTAAATTAATCACTTGACGACCGGCGTAGGGTCCAAAATTTTGCAAAACCAATTCAGTAAAAATCATTAACAGTCAGCCTTAGTTAAGTCCAAAGTCTTAGGGAATCTTCTATAAAAATTATACCTGAAAAAGTGCCGCAGATATTTTTTTACACCCAAGAAAAAACCCCAGACTTTATACTATAGCATTGATCACCATCGCCTAGATATAATCAAGGTTTCCTGATTTTTACTTTCCAGTTTATTACTGGGCATGAGCCTATTTTTTGAAAAAATCGTTATGATTGGCGTGAAAGTGCCAACACAGGGGAGAAAATTGCCATGATCACGATCGGCGAATATTTATGCCAGTGTCTCCATAGTTTAGGGGTTAATCATGTTTTCGGGGTGCCGGGGGATTATGTCCTCGATTTGATGGATGTTTTGGTGGAAAGTCCGATCGAATTAGTTTGCACCTGTAATGAGCTTAACGCAGGTTATGCCGCCGATGCCTACGCGCGAGTCAAAGGTATGGGCGCTGTCTGTGTCACCTACGGAGTCGGGGGATTTAGCCTCGTTAATGCTGTGGTCGGTGCTTACGCTGAAAGAGTTCCCCTGGTGGTAATTAGTGGTGCTTCTGATCGCTCGATTCGCCGGGATAATTTATTATTACACCACACCACGGGCGATTATAATCTGCAATTTTCGATCATGGAAAAAGTCACGGTTGCCTCGGTTATTCTAACTAATTCTACCCAAGCAGCCAGTCAAATCGATCAAACTTTAGCAGCTTGTTTGCATCACAAACGTCCCGTGTATATCGAAATTTCCCGGGATCTGGTCTATCGTCCCTGTATCCCCTCAGAAAAGCCAATTTATTTAACCGATAATCTCACGGATGCCGCCGCTTTAGAAGAAGCCATTGAAGAAGCGGTTTTATTATTAGAAAAAGCGGAAAAACCAATTATTTTAGCGGGGGTAGAATTCCATCGGTTTAAACTCCAAGATAAGTTGCTGAAACTTTTAGAAGTAACGGGTTATCCCTTAGCCACCACTATTTTAGGTAAGTCGTCAATTTCGGAAATGCAGCCGCAATTTATCGGCACTTATGTGGGGGCATTAAGTCGCGAATACGTTCAGCAGCGGGTGGAAAATGCCGATTGTGTCCTCTGTTTAGGGGCGATCATGTCCGATATGAATTTAGGCGGATTTACGGCTAATTTAAATCCCAATAATTTGATTAATGCCAACTCCGAGAAAGTAAAAATTAAACATCACTTTTATCAACCAGTATTTCTAGGAAATTTTATCGATGGTTTAATTGATAAGCTAAGTCACAAAGAAGCGGCTACACTAGAGATTAAACCCGCGGCCGAATTGACAGATTTAGAATTCATCCCCGTGCCAGAGCAAAAATTAACTAATGCTCGTTTTTATGAGCGAATGAATCATTTTATTGCTCAAGAATCTTTTGTTATTTCCGATACAGGGGACGCAATTATTGCCACAATTGATTTATTAATGCCCCAAAAAACCGACTTTATTGGTCAAGCATTTTATCTCTCTATTGGTTATTCAATTCCCGCCTGTTTAGGAGTAGCTTTTGCCGCACCCAATACTCGTCCTATCGTCTTTGTGGGTGATGGTGCTTTTCAAATGACCGCCCAAGAACTTTCGACAATTATCCGTCACCATCTCAATGCAATTATCTTTTTAATTAATAACGATGGTTACACGATCGAGCGGGTAATTCAGGATAATATTTATAATGATCTACAACCGTGGAAATATCACCAATTACCAGCAGTATTTAACGGGGAAAGTTGGAGTTGTCAAGTCAGGACAGAAGGGGAATTAGAAAAGGCTTTATCAATTGCCCAGGGTAACATCGATCGCCTATCATTTATTGAAGTACATCTCGATCGTTTTGACTGTTCCCAAGGCTTAACTCGTTTAGGTCAAGCTTTACGTTCACCCCATGCTTAGACTGGTTATGCTATTAGGTTTTGACTGTGTGAAGCTATCCTCAGACACCAGACTGAAACTCTTTTGGCCCCCAAGAGTCAACAATTAAGATACAATCGGTATCTTAATCAAAGTGTGATGGTGACAACCGCAACTAAAAACCCTATGAATACTTTATGGAAACAAATCACCCTATTGAACTTTTCGCCCGCTTCTTGGTCAAAATATAGCTATCTGCATCGTTTAGTCGGCCTTTTTAGTCAATGGCGACAGGGTAGCCGGTTTGTGCAGTGGACAGAACTGATGGGTGCGCTGTTAATCTCTCTCCTTATCGCCACCGCACCATTTTTATCCACCAGTCAAATCGGTTTTTTGCTGTTAGCAATAGCGGGTTATTGGCTAATCTTAACCCTTGTGGATGAAGGCAAAATCGGGGTGACACCGATTCACATTTTAGTGCTTTTATATTGGGGAATTGCCACGGTTTCTACGGCTTTTTCTCCCGTTAAAATGGCAGCTTTGGAAGGATTAATTAAATTAACTCTCAATCTCATCTTTTTTGCCTTTACTGCCCGAATCATGCGCTCACCACGCCTGACAAATTGGATTCTGACTACTTTAGTTTTAACCGCCTTAGCAGTCAGCGTTTACGGCATTCGTCAGCAAATTTTTGGTGCGGAACAGTTAGCAACTTGGAACGATCCCACTTCAGAATTAGCGGGGGATACTAGGGTTTATAGTTATCTCGGTAATCCTAATTTATTAGCTAGTTATTTATTACCCGGTATTGCTTTTAGCAGTGCATCCTTGTTTGTATGGCAAGGATGGCTACCGAAAATTTTAGCGGCTTTATTAACTTTAGCCAATGGTGCTTGTTTATTTTTTACCGAGAGTCGTGGCGGTTGGATTGGTTTGATGGTCTTAGGAATTGTCTTCTTATTGCTATTATTTTATTGGTTCAAAAATTATCTACCGTTATTTTGGCAAACCTGGCTTTTACCCTTAGTTTTAGGTGGTTTAGCCGTGGTGATTTTAGGAGCGATTTTATTGGTGGAGCCGCTGCGAATTCGGGTGATGAGTATTTTCGCGGGCCGGGAAGATAGTAGTAATAACTTTCGGATTAATGTTTGGGATGCAGTTATTCGCATGATTCAAACTTATCCGCTTTTGGGCATCGGACCGGGTAATGATGCTTTTAAGAAAATTTACCCCCTATTCATGAAGCCAAAATACACGGCTTTAAGTGCCTATTCTGTGCTATTAGAAATCATGGTAGAAACGGGAATCATTGGTTTTACCTGTTTCCTCTGGTTATTAGTCACAACTATCGGCCAAGGCATCCATCAAATTAAACTTTTACGGGATAAAATGGATAGTCAAGGCTTTTGGTTAATTGGGGCAATTGCCGCTATGGCCGGAATTCTTGCCCACGGTTTTTTTGATACGGTTTGGTATCGTCCCCAAGTTAGTACCCTCTGGTGGTTAGTTTTGGGTTTAATTGCTAGTCGTTGTTATTCCTCCGATAGGGGGTTGAATCGTGGCAATTCTCTCCTCTAGGAGGGCGTTGAAGCGTTGTTTCAAATTACTGATAGGGTTGCTAGTCAAGGGGATTTGAGGCGCGTGTAGGCGAGGACGATTATCAAGAAAAATTACAAAACCCCCATCCTACCATCTCTCGGTGGACAAAGCAAGAGATAATTAAATTAGATCGTTTCCCAGTTTCTTCTGCGCTTGGCGCGATTTTCCAACTGCAATAACGAGAGTGAATCCCGTGGCCGTTATAGAGACGAGGGAGGAAAATAATGGATCGTTCTCTTAGGTGGGCCGTCGCGATTGTCATAACTCTAATCCTCGTGCTTTCCCCAGTCTTTTCCCAGGGCTGTGGGGCGACAGAGTGGAAACCGAAAGGAGGGAGCGGCCAATATACAATGCTAACCCTTACTCGCACTGACAACGGCAAATCCATCACCATGCAGGTCAATGACCTACTGCTACTGTCCCTCGACGAGAATCCCACTACTGGCTTTCAGTGGGCGGTCGATGGTGGCGGGAGCGATTTAGTGAAGCTGCAGGCCTCTGACTATATCCCTGCCATAGAGTCGAGAGTCGGCGGGGGCGGTCAGAGAGTCCTGACCTTTAAAGCGCAACGGGCTGGGATAGGCCAACTAAAGCTTAAGCTCTGGCGAGAGTGGCAGGGAGAGCCGTCAATTGTCGAACGATTTACCGTCACGCTCCAAGTCCGAGATTAAAGGCTTCTCAGACAGCCGGGGGCTAGTGAGTAACAACTTAGGAGGAAAGGAAAAATGAGTGAAACATTTGTAATTCCCGCAATGGGATGGTTGCCTGACTATCCCGATATTCATGATGTCACTTTCCAATCTGAACGCGTACCGTCCAAACTGCAAGCTTTGGGACAGCCATCTGTCAAGCAAATGCTGGCCAAAGTGGGAGCAACGACATCTGCCCCAGCAGCGCTGCCGGCCAGCGTCGATTTGAGGGCGTGGTGTTCCCCAATCGAAGATCAAAAAACTATCGGTTCTTGTACGGCCCACGCCGGGGTCGGACTGGTGGAGTATTTTGAGCGGCGGGCTTTTGGCAAACACCTCGATGCTTCCAGACTCTTCCTCTACAAAGTGACGCGCAACTTGTTGCACTGGACGGGAGATACGGGGGCTTTCCTGCGGACGACCATGTACGCTCTGACCTTGTTTGGGGTGCCGCCGGAAGAATACTACCTCTACAATACCCCCGATTATGACAAGGAGCCACCAGCATTCTGCTACGCCTTTGCCCAGAGCTTCCAAGCGATCTCTTACTATCGCCTCGACCCCCCAGGAACGACACCGAGCAACCTATTAACTCAGATTAAAACCTACTTGGCAAATGGGCTGCCCTCAATGTTTGGCTTTACTGTTTACAGTTCTATCAGTCAGGCCAACACCAATGGCGGCAAGATCCCCTATCCAACTCGCGGCGAGAAAGTTCTCGGCGGTCACGCCATTGACGCAGTTGGTTACGACGACAACCTTAAGATCAAGAACACCAACCCTGGTGGCATTGAAACCACCGGTGCCTTGCTGATTCGCAACTCTTGGGGGACAGGATGGGGAAGCGCCGGCTACGGCTGGCTGCCCTACAAGTACGTCCTCGATGGTCTGGCAACTGATTGGTGGTCGCTAATCAAGAGTGAATGGGTCGATACGGGACAGTTCGGATAGGAGACCGATTCGATCAGGTGTGAGGGGCGAGATAAAGGCTTCTGGTGAGTTTTTTCAGAAATAGGGGGGACGCTGCGAAAACTCACCGTTTGTTTAATTTTTTAGGGTATGCAGACTTACATCATGAATCGATGCTATCCAGAAGCACAAAAAACAAAAACTTTTACGAGAGATTGGAGGAGACAAGTTTATGTTATTACAAGTAGGCAGTCAAGGGTTACAAGTTGGACAATTACAAGCCAAACTTAATGAAATTGGCTTTAACTGTGGTCGGGTTGACAAGATTTTTGGACCCAAAACCAAACAGGCTGTTGAAAATTTCCAACGGGATCATTTAGGGGAGTCTGAAGTAACAGGGATAGTAGATGAACGGACTTGGAATCAGATTATGGACCATCCTTCTGTTCGTCCAGCTTCTGTTTTAATCGATCCTGGTCATTCCCCCATCCATTCAGGTACTGATGCAAAAGATGGGACTCCTGAATATGAGATGAATCTTTTGCAAGCCAAGATCGTGAAAGCGGAACTAGATAAAGCAAACATTTCAGCCGAGATTTTCGATCCACCAAGCGATCCGCGCGATCTGATCGGACAAAAAGCCGCAGATCATTCCATGTTTCTCAGTTTGCATCACAATGCTACGGACAGAAAACCTCACTACACTTGTGTAATGGTTCACCCAACCAAAGCTAAACCAAAATCGATCGCTTTTGCCAAAAAACTTTCGACTGCGGTTGCTAATGCAATTGGACAAAGGGATTTCGGTGTAATGGAAAATAGTGTAACCGTTCTCTCTGAGTCTGAAGAGACAAATTGTCCGATTTGTGTTCTGTGCGAGAGTTACTTTTTAGATGCCATTGATACACGAGCAGAAGCCGAAAAACTATCTACCGAAGCGGCTTATGCGATTGCGTCAACGGTTATTGCTGAACTGCAACCTGCATAATCAAAGCGGCTCTCTTGTTTATTATGGGAGAACATTTTGTCCGCAATACTCAAGAGAGCCATCAAACTTATAAGGTGGCGTAAGTGTTCTGAAATTAAGTAGTAAGATAGAGGGGATGAATTATGAATAATAATGAAGAGAAAAAAGGATGGGTTAGCGGTAGCGTAACATGAGCGGGCGTTGGGTTTCATGCTTCAACCCAACCTACGTTCTCGATTGCCTAATATTGACAAATCTCTGACTAGATTATACTCTGTCTGATTGATTCTGTCCAAGGTTTCATGGCAATTCGGACATTCAATTGTTTCATTTAAAAGAGCGAGCTTTAGGAAAATTGTCTGCTCAATTTTCTACCCGGCACTTTTGGAAGTATTTTATCTCCTATCAATGCTGGTTCCGGTAACTTTTTGACGGGTGTTGTTGATAAAAACAATTCAACCCTTTCCTTTACTGCCGCATCTGCCGCGACTCCCGAACCGGGATCGGTGCTGGGTCTGTTGGCGATGAGGGGTTTAGGTCTTGTTACTCTCCGCAAACGCCAGGGTTAATTCGCTGGTATTGCGATCGCTGATATTGTAGGTTGGGTTAACGAATGTTACCCAACCACCTCGGAACAAAGACTAAACTTGATCAAATAACTGAAAATATCTCTCTCGACTGATTCCCGCAGTATTTAGATTAGTCTTGACATCCTCACCGCCGTAAACGGACGGTGATTCCCAAACCTCACGATTTGGGTTTCTGCTTCTTTCCCGAAGGATTTTTCGCACCTGCCTTAACAGATTTACTCTGTTCTGGTCTTATGGTCGCTCTACAGACTGACA
>NZ_JADBSA010000124.1:0-10548 GCF_020246945.1 Microcystis sp. M113S1
AAAGATTTTTCAGTCAAAGACTAGGGTTGTCCTTGGTACGCTGGCAAGGGGAGTATAAGGGAGTCGAGGCAGTGTGGTTGCGTTGGGCGACTTTTGCTGGCGATTTACTGCCCACGGAGTCAGAGCTAACCGAACAGGAAAAAATGCGGGCCCAACAGGAAAGAATGCGGGCTGAGGATTTAGAAGCATTGCTTCAACGCTATCGAGAGCGTTTTGGAGATTTGCCCGAATAAATCCATGATATTGATTGGCTAGTAACCAATAGTCCCGTTGAATTATTAAGGATTGAGAAGATTGTCTATAATCACGATCCAGAAAGCTAATAGGATAGGGATATGAAGCATAGACAACAAATAACGCTAGAAAACTCTTGTTTGCTTTCTGGGAGGAAGCTGGTTAAAATTTTCTTTACAAGAAGTTGATCATCGGGTAAGATGTAGCCTATATGCCCATTGAATCCGGTCTTGAACTGGTTGGTTAATTGAATTGCCCATTATGAGTGACACGCTGCCGTAGCAATATTTTGATAAAGGATGCCAGTTCCGAGTTGGCTTTGACGATAAAACATGACAGTAAATATTAGTAGTATAAAGGTTGACAATGTTGAAAAAATTCCTTAACCGTATGCAAACCGAACAGGGAAGAAAAAATATTAAATTTGCCCTAGCCAGAACAATATTCAATCCCCTCTTAAGAAATATGGGCTACACCCTAATTACTGACCATTTTTATCAGCCGATACCCAACCGTCAGGAAATTATGACCTATGCGGGTAAAGAAAGGCCTCTTAGCTCAATTGAATGGCATCTAGACAAGCAGACTGAACTGGTTAAGTATTTACTAGAAAAATATGCTTTAGAATTTAACAATAAAGAAATTTTTTCAGCATTTGGTTATTCCGAAGATAGTTCTGGTCTAATTAGTGGTGATGCAGAAGTCCTCTATGCTATGGTCAGAGAAAAGAAACCGTCTCAGGTAATTGAAATTGGCTCAGGTGGTAGCACTAAAATTATCGCCGCAGCTTTAAGAATGAATTTTATAGAAAATCACCAAAAATCACAACTGATCTCGATCGAACCTTATCCTCAAGATTTTTTAAAAGACTTTGCTAATGTTAGTAAAGATTTTCTAGAATTTAGTTTGCTTACCCAGAAAGTAGAAGCCGTAGATTTGTCTGTTTTTGAATCCCTGCAAACCAATGATATTCTGTTCGTTGATTCTAGTCATGTGTTTAAGTCTGGTAGTGATGTGGAGTTTGAATTTCTTCAAGTTTATCCCCGTTTACAAACAGGAGTCTTAGTTCATATTCACGATATATTTTTTCCCTATGATTATCCCATCGAATGGAATCTAAAAGAATCGAGATACTGGAATGAGCAATACTTTCTAGAAACTTTTCTACAGTTTAATAAAAAATTTGAAGTTTTGGCATCATTGTCTATGGTATCTGATTATAAAAATTCTGTGTTTCTGGACAACATTAATGCTTATAATGAAGATCGATTACCCGGTTCTTTCTGGATGATTGCTTGAAGATTACTCGCCTGAATCGGGTCTTGAACTGGTTGGTTAATTAAATTGCCTGTAATTAGTCACAGTAGGAAGCAGGGATTATTGAGAATAAAGTAACCCTTAAGCCCTAGATGGATAGTACAAAGTCTGTTAAAACTAATTTAAAAGTTCCAGTTGTCACTGTCTATGAAATATGCGAAATAAAACTAAATTGTTAGAAATCTGGCTTATTAGATTTTCCATCTATCTTTTGCCTTTTATTAGCCTGTCATTTAATGAAGCAGGGTTTGGACTTATACAGCCTGCACTTGTTCCGATTCTGATAGTATTTATTCTATCGGTCTTTTGGCGTGGATTTCAGTTCAAACGAGCCTTTGGTGAAAGCAGATATATAAATCTTATTATATTTTTCTTATCATTGACTATCATGTCAACATTCTTAAGTTTCATTACAGATAATTTTTACACTATCACAAAATCTTTAGGAGTTTTAATATCGCTCCTAATTCTCTTTTCTGTTTATTATACTGTATCATGGGTAACAACAAATCCTGCTACTTCAAAAATATTAGCCCAAGACTTTGTGAGGGTATCTGTATTTGTTTGCTTTATGGTTGTTTTACAATTTTTCATAGTTTCCTTTACTGGTAGGGATTATGTAGCTGTTACCCTAGCTTCTATAGCTCGGCTTCTCCCCTATTCAGTGAGGGTTGCCGCAGCAGCTCAGGATTATTCTCTTTCTTTAGGGGAAGGACGCTATTCAGGAGTACTTACTGAACCTGGAGATCTAGGAATTTTTGCTATGCCAGCATTTGCAATTATTTGCCAGATGCTATTTTTAGGATATTTGAAAAAAAACAATAGGATTTTTGCTACTATATCCTTGATTATTATCGTAACTTCTGTTATATTGACTTATTCAACCACAAATATATTTGCACTCTCTTTATTGGTAGCTTATTTTATTTTTATTAATCAAAAATGGCGGATTAGAAAATTTTCAAGACAAAGTTTAATGCAATTATGGTTAACTAAAGTTATTCCTTTTTTGGCAATTACATTCTTTTTCGTGATTGTTGTCTTTGAATATAAAAAAAATATTGATCAATTTAATCCAATTATTGGCTCTAGAATTAATCAATTAGAATTTTTATGGAGTTCTGGAAAAATTACTGATCCTTTTGCTTTAAAAGATAGTGAAATCACAAATATAAGTGTGGGAACTATTTTAAACAGTTATAGTACCGCAATCTATGCTCTACAAAAAAATCCTTTGCTAGGAATTGGATTAGGGAATTTTGCTTATGCTTTTCAGGAGGCTGCGCCTTTAAAAGCAGGCATTTTAGCTCATCTAAACCAACATGACGGCTATTCTATGCTATTCCGACTAATCGTTGAAACTGGGTTAGCAGGACTCATAATCTTTATCTATATCTTTGGCAGTAGAGCAAGTCAAATCAGAGACCTTATAGCTGAAAGCAAACTCACTGCCAATCCTTACCTAAGAAATGTTTATGAGCATTGGGCTAAACTTGGCGTAGCAATCTCTTTAGGTGCTATGGCAGAATTAGCATTTGTAATGCTTAACCGTCCTAGTTACTGGAATATTGTCTTGCCTTTGCTATTTGGGATCTGTTTTAAATCAAACTTTTTTGCTTCCATTAGGGAAAGGGAAGGAATAGACAATAAAACGATTTGACTAGATTGACTTAATTATGGTACAATGTCTAAAGTTATTTTCTAGGATAACCAATGGGAAAAATAAGTGATATTAGTTATGTGATCCCAACATTAAATAGTGCTGCTACACTGGATATGACTCTGCTCTCTTTGCGATCGCAGAAGGATGTAGGGGTTAATATCATCGTAGTCGATAGTGGCTCAACCGATGGTACACTAGACATCTGTAAAAGATGGGATGTAAAAACTCTCTATGCTGAACCAGGAAATATGTATCGAGCAATTAACACTGGGCTACAGGAATGTGATACTGAGTGGTTGGGTTATATTAATTCAGATGACTGGTTATATCCAGATAGTTTAGTGCGACTCATAGCTCAAGGAAATGCCTCAAATGCAGATGTAATTTATGGAAGTTGTGACTATACTGATGGTTATGGTCGTTTCATCTATTCTATGTCCCCGGCTAAACCTGAGCAATTGCTTTCACTGTTCCGAATGGGGATATTTGGCTTCGCTCAACAAGCAGCGATCTTTCGTAATAGAGTTTACCAACAGGTCAAGGGGTTTAAAGAGGATTATTCTTTAAGTTCGGATGCGGATTTTTACCTGAGAGCTTTGTTATCGAATTTAAAATTTTCTCGGTTTTCTGGTGAAAGTATAAGTTGTTTCCGGATTCATGAAAACCAATTGACGAATAAGAAAAGAGAAGCTATGGAAGCTGAAAAACAGCAAATTTATTCACCCATTCAACCTGCTCAATTACAGGACTGGGTTGTATTCACACAGTGGAGATTAAATAACTTACCTCATTACATAATGAGATTTTTAAGACAATCTTTGTTGGCGGGGAAGATGAAGATAACTAGGTCTACAGATATTTATGTAAATTAATATTTTTCGTAAATTAACCAATAGCAAATTACCCAATAAAATTAACTTAATTTTCAGGCAGTTTAAAACACTTATTATGAATAATATTTTTATCAACTTTTGTTCTCGCTTACACCCAGATCATGGGGGTACTTATACTGCTGCATCTATGTTTCGCAAAGCCGTAGAGAGTTATTTTATTGACTTACAAATGCCCGGATACGATAGTCCTAGCGAAGCAGATTATACTGTGTCCGGTTCGATCAACCCTTTCACAGCAATGGTAAAATCAAGTTTTCCTAGCTTTTTCTCGTTTATTCCAGAGAAAGTTAAGGAAAAGACATCAGGACTAATTGCACATGGTGCTTTTTTAGCTCATTTTTCCTATGCCTATCAACTATCACGCCATCTCAGTGTTCCACTTTATTTAGTTCCTCATGGAACAACCGATCCTTATGTGTTCTCTTATGGCAAACTAAAAAAAGGAATTTGGCTGGAAATGATTGGCAAGCCAGCAACACATCAGGCAAAAAAAATCATATTTTCAACGGCATTGGAACGGGATAAATCAATTTTACCTTTTGCTAGAAATAAGGGGAATATTTGTCCTTTTTCTGTTGAGCCACCTCAAGATATTGAGCGAATTTCGTGTCGGAGATGGCTTAGACAGCAATTGGGACTATCTGACGAAGAGAAAATCTTACTTTATTTTGGCAAATATGATAAATTTAAGCATCCTTTAGAAACCTTAAGAAGTTTTGTCAAGGTTAAGCCTAAAAACTGGAATTTTTTAATTATGGGTTATGGTAATGATAAATCATTAAAAGAGAAAATTGCATCTTATTCAAGTCTTTCTAATGTATTTATACATCCACCAGTTTTCGGTCAAGATAAGTGGAAATTTTTGGCAGGTTCAGATTTATTTGTTTTATTTTCACATCGAGAAAATTTCGGTTTTGCTGTGGCCGAGGCTGCTTCAGTAGGTTTACCAGTGTATATTTCGACAGGAGTGGACATTTATCCCTTCTTTGAACATGAACGTGAAAGATTAGTCTTCGATATTAGGACTGAACAGGATATAGAAAAGGCACTATCCACCCTTGACAAAATTAGCGATGATAATTTAGAGTGTCTAGGTCAGTTTTGCAGAGAAATAGCCCTTAAAAATTTCAGTTTACAGCAATTTTCCCAATCCTTGAAAAATATCCTTATCCCTAATGTTTAACTTTATTACTTCAGAATTATGCAACTTACTGCCTCCCTTGTCCTTTACAAAAATGACCCTGACATAGTTAGCCAAGCGGTTAAATCTCTCCTAGAGACTCCGATAACAATTAATCTATCAGTAGTAGATAATTCTCCTGCTGATGAACTCAAAAAAATATTCGATAATTTTCAGGAATACGATATAGATTATTACTTCAATAATGGTAATAACGTTGGTTTTGGTCAAGCACATAACCTAGCTATTACTAGAGCTAAAAATTATGATTATCATTTAGTTATCAATCCAGATGTTTATTTTGATAATAATGTAATCACCGAACTTATTCACTATCTCGATAAGCATCAAGATGTGGGATTGATTACTCCAAAAATATCTTACCCTAACGGGGATATCCAATACCTTTGCAAGCGTCAACCTACGGTTTTGACCTTATTTATTAGACGTTTTATACCAAAAAAAATGCAATTTCTTTTCAAAAAGAGATTGGACTGGTATGAAATGCGAGATATTAGCTATAACCAGATAATGGAAGTGCCGATTATTAGTGGCTGTTTTATGCTATTTAACAGAAAATATTTAGATGAGATTGGCTACTTTGATAAAAATATGTTTATGTATTTTGAAGATTATGATTTGACCCTTAGAATGTCTAAAAAATACAAAACCATACTTTATCCCCATGTAAATATTTATCATCATTGGGCAAGAGGAGCGCACAACTCTACTAAACTGGCTATAGTTTTTGCTCAATCGGCTGTGTATTTTTTTAATAAACATGGGTGGAAATTTTACTAAACTTAATTGAATAATTAATAATGAAAAACGTTTTAGTTACAGGTTCTACTGGTTTCATTGGCAGCCACTTACTGCCAACTTTACACCAACATAATTGGCAAATAACAGCTGCAATTCGCCAGAAATTTGAGTTTCCCGGACCCATCCCAATTAAGGCTATTCAGGTTGGTGAAATTGATGATATGACCGATTGGCAAGAAGCATTGCTAGGCATTGATACCGTTATTCATCTAGCAGGACGATCTCATATCCTTCATGAGACTATATCCAATCCAGAAGCAGCATTTATAAAAGTTAACACTAAGGGGACTATTAACCTAGTTAAGCAGTCGCTAAAAGCAGGAGTTAAGCACTTTATTTTTGTCAGTTCTATTCATGCTATGGCGGCCGAAAGTGATAATATTCTTAACGAAAACTCTCCCTGTCATCCTGATAGTCCTTATGGTGGTAGTAAATTGCAAGCGGAACAAGCTTTAATTAACCTTGCCAAAGATAGTAACATGACTTGGACAATCCTTCGTCCTACTCTAGTTTACGGGCCAGGTAATCGTGCTAATATGGAGCGCTTGATGAAACTAATTAAACGGGGATTACCTTTACCTTTTGGTGCAATAAAAAATCGTCGTAGTTTTGTCTTTGTGGGTAACTTAGTTGCTGCCATTATTACCTGTTTAGATCATCCTAATGCCGCTAATCAGATTTTTTTAATTAGCGATAACCAAGCTGTTTCTACTCCTCAATTAATTCGACTCATTGCTCAACAAATTCAACAACCCTGTCGATTGCTGCCCGTCCCCACTACCTTACTTAGATTCTTAGGTTATCTGGGTGATGTGGTAGAATCCATAACAGGGAAAACTCTCCCTTTTAATACCTATAATATCGATCGCTTGCTTGGTTCTCTTACCGTTGACTCTGGTCATATTCAAAAAACCCTGGATTGGCAACCTCCCTTTACTTTAGAGCAAGGATTAGCCCAAACAATTCAGCCAGAAAATTAGTGATCAGCTTGTCAAAAAGACTTCATAATTCAAGTTCCGCTTTGACAAAATCGGCAGTTTTATAGAGAGAAAACCCCACTTTAGCCGCTATCATCTGCATAGCGCGGTTATCCCTTAAAATTTCCCCTTCAATTCCATCTAATCCTTCCTTTTTGCCAATAGTGACTAAACGCTGTAGTAACTCCGTACCAATTCCTTGACCTTGATAGTCATCCCTAACTAATAGGTCAAATTCTGCCACATTAACGCCGTGTAGTTTATTTAAGCGTCCTATAGCGATAATTTCTCGCTCTTCCGTCTGATCGTTATTAATCTCTACCACTAAGCTCATTACTCGATCGTAGTCGATAAAACAAATGCGCGTAAGACGATCATAAGCGGTTTGGCGATCGAGATTGACAAGGTGAAAATAACGATAATAAATGGTTTCTTCCGAGAGATAATGGTGAAATTGTCGCACTAAAGGCTCATCCGCTGCCCGAATCGGACGAATTAGCACCTTTAAGCCTCTTTTTGTCGTCCAAGGCCCTATATAATGTTCGGGATAGGGACGGATTGCCGGATGAGATAACTTTTCTGGGGGTGTAGTTGGAGGATGAAGAAGGATAGAAGCGGAAAGGGCGATCAATTGCTCTGAATCGGCAAAAAAGGGATTAATATCGATAGTTTTAATGCGAGGTTGTTCACTGACCAAGTGACTAAATTTAACGATTATTTGCTCCAAATTCGCTAAATTAAGCGATTTAAGCCCATTTAGTCCCTGAAAAGCCCGATAAATCTTGGTTTTTTCTAAAAGTCGGCGCGCGAGATTAGTATTTAAAGGAGGTAGAGCGGTGGCGTAATCTTGAAAAATATCGACTAAACGGCCACCAGTACCGAAAATTATCACCGGTCCGCACTGATAATCGTAATTAGAGCCGATAATTAACTCATATCCTCGATCGATCTCTAACATTGGTTGAATACTCACCCCGAGAAAATGCTCCCGACCCACTTGTGCGCTAACATTAGCTTCGATCGCCTGATATGCTTGTGCGACTGCCATAGCGGAAAAAAGCGGCAATTGTACCCCACCCACCGCGCTTTTATGGATAATCGTCTGGGAATGCAGTTTCATCACCAGGGGATAACCGAGAGATTCAGCGAGATTAACTGCTTCTGCGGCACTTTCAGCAATTTCAGTGACAATAACAGGGATTCCATAAGCTTTGAGTATAGCTAAAGACTCTGACTCACTGAGAATTGTTCTATCCCCTGCTTGCTCGATAATCTGGCTAACTAAAACTCGATCGGAGCCATTTTCCTGAGAATTGGCTAAAATTGGCGTTTGATAAAGACCGCGCAGATTTTCCTCATATTTCCAGAGCAAATTAAACACCCGGGCCGCCGAATCGGGATAGCGATAGGTGGGGATACCCTGCTGATTTAATAACGCTACTCCCTCTGCAATGCCCTCCCCTCCCATCAAACTTGCTAAAATGGGTTTTTTAGTCTTTTGAGCAATTGAGGCAATGCTAAGGGCAATTTCTCGCAGATCGGTGTTAAAGCGAGGCGAGAGAATCATCAACACCGCATCGGTATGAGCATCCGCTAAAGCGATCTCTAGGGCGCGAGCGTAGCTATCGGGATCGCTGCTGCGACGCAGATCGATGGGATTTTGTGGGACAATATCCGCCGGAAAAAGAGGCTCTAGTTGCGCGATCGTTGCGGGGGTAAGGGTTGCCAGTTGTCCATCTTCCGCCAGTAAAGCCGAGGCCGCTAAAAGAGCGGGAGCAACACCATTGCTGATTATTGTCAAGCGTTTTCCCCGGGGAAATCGGGGAATTTTCCCTAAAACTTGCGTGATATTCAAGAGATCGGCCATTCTTTGTACTTCCACGATGCCACAGCGAGCAAAGGCAGCGGAGAGAGTTAGTTGATCGCTGGTCAATTTACCAGCATGGGAAAGAGCAGTGGGGTCAAAGTCGGTACTGTGGCGACTAATGGCGATAATTGGTTTATTTAGGGCAACTTCTCGGGCCGAGGAGAGAAAAGAGCGGGCATTATTCAGGGATTCCAGGTAGATAACGATGCTTTTGGTTTGGGGATCGTCTCCCAAATAATAGAGTAATTCGCCCCAATCCACATCTAAAAGGACTCCGAGGGAGATAAAGTGACTAAAACCGACATTTTCGCTTAAACTCCAATCAAGCACGGCGGCAGCGATCGCACCACTTTGACTAATCAGGGCAATTGAACCAGTTTTCGGCAAGATGGGAGAAAAGGTGGCGTTAAGATTTTGGCTTAGATTGCTGATTCCTGAGCTATGAGGACCGATTATGCGTAATTTTTGACCGGCGATCGCTTTAATTTCCCTGAGTAAATTTTCCCCCATCTGGCCGGTTTCCCGAAAACCCGTGGAGAGAATCAGGGCGCATTTAACCTGTTTTTCGACAGATTGGGCGATAATAGCGGGAATTTCGGGAGCGGGGGCGGTGATAATTACCAGATCGATCGCCGCCTGGATATCTGGTAAACTGCCATAGGTGGGAAGATCGAGCCGGTTTTCGGGGTGAGGATTAACTAGATAAAGGCGGTGCTGACCGGGATTATCATGGAGATTATTTAAAAGAGTGCGATCGAGTTGGGGATTTTCGCCATTAAATCCCACCACAGCGATAGTTTTTGGCTCAAAAAAGGCTCTTATGGTTTGATGTTCGCCACCACGAGGAGCTAAGATGGAATTTAACATAAGTGGGTGGAATTAAATATAAGATCAACGTAGGTTGGGTTGAAGCATGAAACCCAACGCCCGCATGGGTTACGAAGTGCGCTAACCCATCCTAAAAGTAATTGTGCCTCCCTACTTAAGTAGGCATTGAGGTATTTAAACCGGTTATTGTTCCAGTGTTCCGGTGTTCCTCGATCGATCTAAACCAATTCTAGCTGTTTAATCAGGCTTCGATCGGTGTAATTAATTTTGTCTAGGTAGGGTTAGCTGAATAAATCTAAAAACCCTATTGGATAAGACTTTTAGAATTTTTTGAAATCCAAAAGTGGCGGACATGGCAGTGATCGGGGGGGAAAATTAGGCACTTTTTCCCTGAAAATTAGCTAATTGACCCCCTGAAAATCGGTAAAACCCCACAACCCCACTACCCCAAACCCTACACCCCACACCCCACACCCTACACCCCACACCCGACGGCATAAATCGAACAAATTAGCCATTTTTTCCATCAATATCTAAATTAAGATGGAAACCTGTTTGATTGGGAGAGAATGCTAACATCGATTAGAATTTTCCCAGTCCGGGCTTTTCAGTCTTCCAACCTTGACTTATCGAAAATTTGGGTTAAAACCCCGTCCTTTTAGGACGGCTTTAAGCTACAATGGAAAGAGCGATAACCAAGCTAAAAACTGAACCTTGACAACAGATAGTAAGGGGTTTCGTTCAGAAAAGACTTCAAATTCGGCCTT
>NZ_JADBSA010000125.1:0-10742 GCF_020246945.1 Microcystis sp. M113S1
AGGCCGAATTTGAAGTCTTTTCTGAACGAAACCCCTTACTATCTGTTGTCAAGGTTCAGTTTTTAGCTTGGTTATCGCTTTTTCCATTGTAGCTTAAAGCCGTCCTAAAAGGACGGGGTTTTAACCCAAATTTTCGATAATTTAACCCCTCTCGTTGCTCTTGACACTGCCTTCCCGCAGATTTCTTAATAACGTCAATACCCTGCTCATTAGTAGGCACAAACACTGGCATCTTGCAGGTAAAGCACTCCGTCAGATTTCAACCACTGACAAACTTGACTTCAGATCGCTTTTTCTGGCCCAGTAGCGACGGGCAGCTCCGTGGTACTGTACTCTGTCCAAGAACCCTCATAAATTCTCACCTTGGGATAACCGAGCAGATGTTTGAGGACAATGTACTGTAAAGTCGCTTCCCGTCCCGTACTGCAACTGACAATAATATTATCGGAGGGCTTGATGTTGCGTTGGGCAAGAATCTTGCTGATTTCGTCTAAAGATTTCAATTTATGGGGATTTTTCAGGGATTCATCGGGATTATTTGCTTCCGTAAAAGTCGGCCAGGGTATATTTTTCGCCCCCGGAATATGACCATTTCTCAGCCAGATATCCTGTTTACCCTGAAAAAGTTCTTCGGGCCTGGGATCGATAAAAACCACATCCGGTTTGCCGATCAACTTCTCTACTTCTGCCAAAGTCACCCGAATCGAGGGATTATCACGCACAGTAAAGCTTCCGGGTTGATATTTAGGGAATTCTTTAGTTACCTTCTGTTCGGAACCCTTATAGCCCTTAAAACCCCCATCTAAGACGGCAACATCTCGGAAACCCGATCGCTCTAGTAAATAGGCGACCATGGTTGCCCCCAAGACATCGCGACCATCGGAATATACTACCACTCGATCGCCATTAGTGATTCCCGCGGCGGCAAAGAGACTGCCAATTTTATCCTCTTGCCAATATTGAACCGGTAAAAATCCGTTTGGACCACGAAAATTATTGTCGGCTATATTCACCGCTTTCGGTAAATGACCGGTGATATATTCCAAAGGATTAATCCGCACATCGAGAATTTTTAACTTCGGATCGTTGAGATTTTGTGCTACCCACGCCGGCGATACAAAGTCTATCTTGGTCTCAGATTTCGACGTGGCCATCAGGGGCGATGACGGTGCTAAGGTAAAGGTTAAAATGCACAGAAGAACTAAAGTGAAAAAAGTAAGGGGACGGCTTTGAAACCGTCCTAGGGATAGACCTTTCCCTTGGCGCAGTTTTGGTTTCATGATTCAGTGTCAGCGAAGAATATCAAACGATAATTACTATAGGGCTTTGATTAGCTTTCTCCAAAAATTTAGGTATAACGTGATATTTTTCTTGGGCAGCAAGTCGGTCAACTAATTATTAATTTATCCTTATTTCCTGATCGCCTTGGGTATCTCTAATAACTGTCGCCACCAGAGATGAACTAGGAGGGACCAAGCGATCGCTAAAAGCCAAGAGGCAAGGATATCACTAGGAAAGTGAACCCCTAAATAAAGACGAGTCCAAGCAATAACCAAGACGAAGGGAATCCCCAGTAAAACTACCCCTAAAAACCAGCGCGTTCTCCAAGATAGGATCAGTAAAGAAACCACTAACAGGGAACTAAATAAAGCATGGCCACTAGGGAAGGAAAAATCGTGGGGTAAGGGATAAAATAACTCCCAAAATTGCGGGCGATTCCGACGAAAAAGCATCTTGAGGTTATAACTAATAGCCCAACCTCCCGTCATGGTTACAAGGATATAAGCGAACCCATACCAGTATTTTTTTAGGGCAAAAATCAGCAGTAAAATTGTCAGTATCGGGGCCACTCCCCAATAAGTACCTAATCCCGTTAGTTTTATGGCCAAAAAGTTTAGGTTTAAATTAGCGGTTTGATGAATAGATAGCATCAGGGATTTTTCCCAAGCAAATCCTTGGGGATACTGGCCAATAGTGATCGCTAAATACGTAAAAGTTAGCGATGTTAACAAGATAACCAAGAAAATTAAGCTATTGTTTAAGTAAGTTTTGGGAATCACGGGGAAAAAGTGGCGATCGAGGATAACAGGGGCATTTCTAAAACCTGAAAATGCAGCAAAGCTAGGATTACTAAAGTATAAACTGTCGAGGAAAGTAATCCATTTCTCAATTCTTTTTGCCAATTGCGTTCTTCTTTCTCTCCACCGATTAATTCTTTCGTCCCGAATTGCATTAGCAGAATTCCCACAAGATTAGATAACCAATAACCAACCATGGCCGCCGGTAGAAAAAAATCGGCGTGCAAGCAAGCAATTAAACGACCGAAACCGTAGGCGATCGGCAGATTAAAAATTAGATCGTTCCACCAACACAGGGGCGATAATAAGTAACCGATCAATACCAAGGTTCCGTTTTTGATTTTGTCAAGTAGATACATCTTTTTTTTTAGCTACTAACTATCAGCTTTGTTTTTTTTTGCCATCAGCAATCAACTATCTCTGCCATTACTTTTGAAAAATGCTATAAATTTCCTCGGCAATATTTCTGCTACCTCCGGACTCTCCCACTCTAATTTTGCCATTTTCTAAACATCTGTGTAAATAACGAGAATCTGCCAAAATATCGATAATTTTAACCGCGGCATTTTTAAATAAATTTACCTGGGTGGGTTTCTGTCCAATAGTTATCACCGATTCCCCTAATAAGCGCATTTGTGCCTCAGCAAAAGGGTAGGTAAATTGGGGACCAAATCCGGGTATTTGGATGACGGGTTTTCCTAATCCTACTGCTTGTTCTACTGCTGTCCCCGCCATGGCTAAACAAGCGTCACAATGGTGTAAAATATCGGCAAAAGCATCACGATAACAGCATAATAAAGCCCCATTTTTCTCTAATTTTCCCGCTCCTAAATAATGCCATCCTTCTTGTTTAGCTAAATTTTCTAAGTCGGTTTCTGTGATACTAGGAACGATAGCAGCCCGAAACTGCATCGGTTTAATTTTAACTATTTCCTCACAGACTTGTAACTGTAAAGCTAAATTACTCAAAGCTTCCGGTAAACGACTCCCCGCTAATAAAGCAATCATGGGAATTTGACTATCTAATTCTAAATCTTTACCCGTTGGTGTTAAGACATCCATAATCGGATAACCAGCAAAAATCGCTTTTTTGATCCCCCGATTTTGTAGGTCTGTTGCTGTATATTTATCCCTAGTGAAAACCCTTAAACAATTCTTCGATCTTAAACATAATTCTGTGAGTAAAGGTAATTTAATTGTGCCTTCGTAATAACTGGAAGTAGAAACAATAAAAGCCACAAAAGGACGACCGGTTAAAGAAGCGATCGCAATCGGGACAATATCCCCCACTGCTATCAATAAATCACAATCCTTGCTAACTTTAAAAGCTGCCTGAATTTGTTTAATAGTTAGACCGATTAATCCCGCACCAATATCCTTAATCCAATTAAAAAGATTGGTATAAATAATTCCCCCCGATGGCATAGTAGCAGTGGGGGCAATAATTGGTACGGGCAATTTTTGATAAGCTTTTCCCTCTCCCACAAAAGGCAAAGCAGCTATAGATAATTGAGGCTGAATTTTTTGTAATTCCCCCAGAATTAAACTAGCATTTAAGTCCTCACCATGACCATTACTAAGAAATAAAACCTGTTTAAGCATCGATTTGTTATCCTCTATATTCCCTTGCGGCCAAAGAAACGGCCACTGTCACCGATTTTGCTTCTATTTGCTTGCTTACTAGCAAAGTCTTGCCCATTTTTAAAGCGGCAGCTTCAGCGACGCTAGGGGTTCCCATTTCCTTATTGACAATGGCCGAGGGATTGGGGACATTAATATCTCTCAACTCCTTGGCAGTAAAGGTTTTTAGAGGCAATCCTTTCTCTTGACAGTAGGCAATTAAACCCCGTTCATCAGCTTTGATGTCAAGGGTGGCAATACCAGCAATAGCGGCTAAAGAGAGGTGATAACGCTTAAAAACATCCCTAATTGCCCTATCTATGACTGCTTTCTCCGTCCCACGGATGCAACCTATTCCTAGCCATAATACTCGTCCATACCATTGGTGATGATCAATCCCAATTAAATCGATTGCGGGTGGGTGGAAAGCAGGGGAAGTGCTAGTCAACATTGGTGTTGCCTCTAATTGTCGCGGGATTAGGATTGCCAACGGGGAGAATCACCTTAAGGCTGTTTGCTATTTACACAAGACTACAATATTTTTACTGGTTGAAATTGTTCGCGTTCGTCTAGTTGCCAAGCTTGTAAATCGATCGCTCGTCCTGAAACTACGGAGACAATTAAATAAGTATATCCTGACCAGGCTAATTGGCGATCAATTTCCGAAGGAATGGCGGCATGATCGGGATGGGAATGATAGATACCAATAATTTCTAGCTGGTTTTCCCGCGCCGATTTTTGAGCTTGTAAAAGCACTTCTGGAGCAATACTAAAGCGGTTTTTCCTATTACCTGACCAGTTATTTTCTGTTGCTTGCATGGTGATAACTTCGGCTGCTGTCTCGGTAATTTTTCCCAAGAGTAACCCACAACATTCTTCGGGATAGGTGGATTCTGCGTGGGTGAAAATGCGCTGGTAAATTTGTTCTGTAATCAGGAGCATAGTGGAAAATTTTCAAAACCTATTGATGTTAGTTTGCTTTGGCTATAGGGAACTTGAAAACTGACTGCATCTCAATTTTCGAGAAATATCTATAGGATATTTTGGACGCACGGGATGCGCCCCTACCATTGGCGCAATAATATTATTGTAGAGGCCAATTGCCTTCGCTCTCTTTTAATAACTTCTGCATCGCTGACTCAGGAATAACTTATTCTTGGCCAGTTCCGGCCAGTGTTAAATTGATTAATAGACTCTTTAACTTATTGTCCCCTAACCTTTGCCACTGAATTGATAAATGTCGATCGATTTTCGCAATCTTAATACACTTTGGGGTTCTATTTTAGTCGAAACATTGGCCCGTTTGGGATTGAAGATAGGGGTGGTTTCTCCCGGATCGCGATCGACTCCTTTAACGGTAGCCTTGGCAAGACATCCCCAGATTGAAACTATTCCCATCTTAGACGAGCGCTCGGCTGCCTTTTTTGCCTTGGGATTAGCCAAACAATTATATCAACCGGTGGTTTTAGTCTGCACTTCTGGCACTGCCACGGCTAATTTTTATCCCGCAGTCATTGAAGCAAAAGAAAGTCATGTCCCTTTATTAATTCTAACCGCCGATCGCCCCCCAGAATTGCGTCATGCTCATGCCGGTCAGACTATCGATCAAGTCAAACTCTACGGTAATTATCCAAATTGGCAAGCGGAAATTAGCTGTCCTAGTGCCAATATCGAGCGTTTACGCTATCTCCGTCAAACTATCATCCACGCGTGGTTGCGCTGTCTCGATCCTGTCCCCGGAGTGGTGCATCTGAACTTACCATTTCGGGATCCCCTCGCACCAACTCCCGATCTAGAAATTAACAATTTAGAGGCTAATTTTGACCAAGAGGCTTTTTTTAGCCATATATCTCGGCAAAATATGCCAATTAACCACTCACTTCTCCAAATTCCTTCTTTACCCCCCAAAGGAATTATCATCGCGGGATTAGCTTCCCCGCAAAACCCCGAAAGTTACTGTCAGGCGATCGCTAATTTAGCCCGATCGCAACAATATCCCGTCTTAGCCGAAGCTTTATCTCCTCTGCGAAACTATGCAGGGTTAAATCCCCATCTCATCACCACCTATGATTTATTATTGCGGAATCCTGCCATTAAAACCCAATTAACCCCCGATGTTGTCCTGCAAATTGGCGAATTACCCACCAGCAAAGAATTACGGACCTGGTTAGAAGAAATCGACTGTCCGCGCTGGATTATCGATCCCCATCCCGATAATTACGATCCTCTACAGGGAAAAACCGGACATCTCAGGGGAAATATCGAGCAATTAGGGCATCTATTCCCAGATAAAACCGATAATAACCAAGAATATCGGCAATTATGGCAAAAATTAGACCAGAAAGCTAGATTAACTATCGATCGCCTTTTGGCAGCAGAAACTAAACTGATTGAAGGGAAAATCCCCTGGCTGCTTTCCCAATACCTCCCCCCCCAGACTCCGATCTTTATCTCTAATAGTATGCCTGTTCGCTATGCCGAGTTTTTTAACCCGCCTAGCGATCGCCAAATTCGTCCCTATTTTAATCGCGGGGCCAATGGCATCGACGGCAACCTCTCCACTGCGATAGGAATAGCTTATAAAAATGTTCCCAGCCTACTATTAACGGGAGATTTAGCCCTATTACACGATACAAATGGTTTTTTAATCAAAAATTATTTTGTTGGCTCCTTGACCATAATTTTAATCAATAACAAGGGGGGAGGCATTTTCCAACTGTTGCCGATCGCCAAATTTGACCCTCCCTTTGAAGAATTTTTTGCCACTCCCCAAAATATCGACTTTTGCCAACTCTGTCACACCTACGGTATCGATTACCATTTAATCAGCGATTGGACTGATTTTCAGCAAAAAATCGCAGTTTTGCCGGAATCAGGCATAAGATTACTAGAAATATCCTGCGATCGAGCTTTTAATACCCAATGGTTCCTCAGTAATTATGTGTAGGGTGTAGGGTGTGGGGTGTGGGGTGTGGGGAAGTGGGGAAGCTGCCTATTGCCTATTAATTCCCTTTTTCGAGAAAGTGAATACAATAGGTGGAAAGCGCGTTAAAAAAGTCCGATGAATCGACAAAGACGGCAAAAATCAAGACAATTTTCTCTCCCTAGATATTCTATCTTTCCCCCGGAACAATGGCGATCGGGAGTGACTTCTTTGGTGATTAGTTTGGTCTTGTCCCTACTGATTTTAAAACTGAATAGCTCTAGTCTCTCCACTGCAACCATAAATATTTTTAATCCCTCCACTGTGGGGGAGAATTTAGCCGGTAAGAGTCTAGATGAGTTAGAAAAGCAGAAAATCGCCGAATTTTTGCAAATTACCCCGCCAGAAACCGAATTAACCCTCGATCGCACTCCTTTGTTTATTCTCCACGATACAGCTTGGAGTATGACTGCGGGTAACATCGAAGAACAGAAAAAATATGCTCGCGGTCCGATGAAATTGGGTCCCAATGTTTACATCCCCCGCAAAGCGAATTCCAGGGATAGAGATATTTTAGACTCGATCGCCCGGCCTTTTTTTGAACGTCACCGTCCCACTGCCACTTTTTATGAACAAGCGGCCGAAATGCTGCCCGCAGACACCAGAGATCAATTAGTGCGTCAACTGTGGCAACTTACCCCAGAAACTATCCGCGTCAAGGGTTTTGCACTTGCTTTAGAGGGTGTTCCTTTGAGTACGCGATCGGCGACTGAGTTAGAAAAAAGGGCGAGAATTTGGTTAAATACGCCTTCCGAAGCCGTCTTTAGGCGTTTAGTCAAAAAATATCCCACAAATTACTTTGATGGGGCAAAAACTACCGCATTATGGGCAACAGCAGCGATTTGTGATCAGGTATCTCACCCTAATTGCGATCGCTTGCGACCAGTTTTTGCCGAAAGAAATCGTCGGGTTATCTCCAGTGTTAACATTGAACTGGTACAAGCGCCGGGATCCCACTGTTTGACCAAAGGACGCTTGCAACCCCTCCCCGGTTACAGTGATTTTCAATACCAACAAACGGCGAAATATTATCTCCTAGCAGCCTTACAAACGGGACAATTACCGCAAATTGTCAGCCATTTTGCCGTGGATAGTTTTCTGATTAATCAAGGAAAATATCCCCATTGTGACCCCCGGGGTTTTGATCTACAACGTCTCTACAATCTCATCAGTCAAGCTTTGGATTATGACCCCGGCACTATTTATGGTATCGTTCCTCGTTACGGCACAAATATTCTAGCCGGTGATAATATTTGGTGGCATAATCGAGTTTTTGACCAAGCAAATTTACCCACAACTTTAAATTAGACCTGATCATTTAGAAATGTCCACTTCTCCCAAAGCTTCTAGATAGGTAATCGCTGCTTCTAAAGGAGAATCGTAGCCATAGGAAAACTCCTCAAACCAGCGTCCTTCCTCCGATTTGGCATCCAATTTATCTAACCATTGCTTGGCCTTTCTAGTTAAAGCTTCTCGCTTGCGCTGCTGTTTTAATGCCACCGCTTTTTCTTTTTCCGCTGCCTCTTGTTGTTGCCTTTCTTGGTTTTCTAAGGCTAAAGCTTTTAAAATCCCATCGGTAGCAGAATCGCCGGTATAATTAACCTTAAATTCGGACGGGGAACGCTCTTTTTCTTGACGAGAAGAAGGGGACGGTATCGGTTTTTCCTGATCCCGTTTCTGGTATTCTGCCTTCATTTGTGCCAGTAAATCTTCTATTTCTCCCATAATGATCAAGTTAAAAGTAAAAAGTTAAAAAGTGGGTTTCCTTATTTTTCCAAACGCACTACATACCATTGTAAATAACCCTCCTCACCCAGGTCTAACTCGCAGTAATTATCGCGCAGATAGAGAGCTTTTTCCTCAAGACTAGAGAATTTCGCCAATTGTCGGGGACAAATCTCCGGTTTTGCGGTGATTACATCTTTCAACTTATCCCGTAACTGGTCGGGAGTCTGGAATTGTTCAGGTTGATCGGCCTCAAGGACAAGAAAATAGTCCCCTTGATACATAATAGAATCGGGCATCGCTGTTTGATAGTCTCAGTAGGAAAATTTTTTGGCTATCTTTATCACTTTAACGCCTCAAAGCTCGATCGACACCACCACTATGACAGACCATCTCACCAATCCCTTTCTCAGTCTCCCTTACGAAAGCGCCATGCAGGACTTGGGAGACCACTACTATGATCAAGTCGCAGCCGCAGATTTTCCCCGTCATATCCTTCGTTTTCGCAATGATGCTTTATTACCTTTGGTGGAAATTCAGCCAGAATTAACCTTAGATGAGCATTTTATCGAGGCTTTTGGTAAATTTCAATCCCTGACACCTTTTTTGTCCCTGCGTTACCACGGTTATCAATTTGGCGAGTATAATCCTTTTTTAGGGGATGGTCGCGGTTTTCTCTACGGTCAAGTTAGGGGTATTGATGGCAAATTATACGATTTTGGTACGAAAGGATCGGGACGGACTCCCTATTCCCGTCACGCGGACGGTAGGTTAACTCTCAAGGGTGGAGTTAGAGAAGTCTTAGCTGGGGAAGCTTTACGCAGTTTAGGGGTGAATACCTCTCGCTGTCTGAGTTTGGTGGAAACGGGGGAAAATCTCTGGCGCGGTGATGAACCTTCCCCAACGCGATCTTCGGTGATGATTCGAGTTAGTAATTCTCATATTCGTTTTGGGACTTTTGAGCGTTTATTTCATATTAAACGTAGCGATTTGATTAAAAGACTCCTCGATCATGTGATTATTTATTATTATCCTGAAATCGATCCCCAAGATAGCGATCGCTATTTAAAATTTTACGCCGCTTTGATTGAAAGAACCGCTAAATTAGCGGCCCAATGGATGGCCGCAGGTTTTTGTCATGGAGTTCTCAATACCGATAATATGTCAATTACTGGGGAAAGTTTCGATTATGGTCCCTACGCTTTTATTCCTTCCTATAACCCCCAATTTACGGCGGCCTATTTCGACTACGGTGGCCGTTATAGTTATGGCAATCAGCCTTTTATCTGTCGTTTAAATCTAGAGTTACTGCAATCTCCCCTGGCCATGGTCGTCTCCTTGTTAGAGTTAGATATGGCTTTGGCTAACTATGACCAGCATTACAATTTTTATTATCAAACAATGATGCTCAAAAAGTTAGGTTTTGAGGATATTTTTACTCCCGAATCCGCTTTACTGGTCAGCAAAACTGTGGAAGTTCTCCAAGAAACTGGCCTCGGTTATCACGACTTTTTCTATCAATTAAGTGAACAATTTAATTACGGTTGGCGAGAAAATAGTTCTCTAATTCTTGAAAATATGGATTTACCCAAAGCTGATTGGCAACGTTGGCGAGAATTATATAGTTTGGTCTTAAATCAATTACCCCTAGATTCCTTGTCTCAAATTGGCGACACTTTAAAGCATTATAATCCTAAAACCGCTTTACTTAGACCTCTCATCGAATCGGTTTGGGAAGCCATTACCTATGAAGATGATTGGCAACCTTTCCAAGAATTAGTGATAAAATTACAAAATAAACAGTAATTAAGTAATAAGTAGTGGTGCAAAATTAATTTCTTGGTTAGGAGAGGCAAGAGGTAGTTAGCTCTGATTTGCCTCTAGGTTTGCTTCAATACGATCTAATTGGGAACCTGGCCACCACATCCACTTACTCATCCTTAAATAGGCTCAGCTGAAAAAGTTTTTCGGTGGGGGTCGGGGGTTGGGGGTTGGGGGTTGGGGTTTTACCCATTTTCAGGTGGTCAATTACCTAATTTTCAGGGAAAAAGTCCCTGAATTTTCCCCCCAATCACTCCAAGGGTCGGCACTTTTTGAGGTCAAAAAAGTCTAAAAACCTTGTTGGATAGGGTTTTTAGATTTATTCAGCAAACCTTAAATAAGTTGTTAGTGTCCTCATCCTAACAAATCCTGCGGTTGACATCCTCGCCGCCGTAAAACGGACGGCGATTCCTCACCACGCCACCTTTTTAGAATGGTCGCTGAATGGGGTTGACGCTTCACGGGATGCTGCTTCTTTAACAGAAGTCTTACGCTTTCCTCTACGTCCGTTTAAA
>NZ_JADBSA010000126.1:0-10790 GCF_020246945.1 Microcystis sp. M113S1
CTTCATCGTCAGACTCTCTGCTATTCAAAATGTGTCAAAATGTTAGAAAATTCCCTACCGCTTCTAATTCATTACCTTAAGTTTAAGGATGTTCCAGTTCCCTACACTTTTGCTTGATTCATCTTTACATCTGACAACGCCGACAGTGGATAAAGCAAGAGGTGTAATAGCGAGTTTCACTGGGAAATCTCCTTAAATAGAATTAGGTCAAGTTAAGTTGGTGCTATGCACCCCAGTGCATTTTATTTGTTTTTTTGACCGTGTCTGTTACTTTTGATACAGTTTTTTTATTGTTTTATGTTACGGGAATAGGGAGACACGGGGACAGCACCGCTCAACTAAACTTACTCAAACCTGTTTAAAAGCCTGAAAGCTTAGTCATTCGGATTAAGCAGGGAGCGGGTTAAACGGCAAACCCGTTATTCCCTGGTCAACGACATCGGGAATTACTTTCGTGAACCACTATCGAGGTCGTTGAGAGCTTCCTGCTTCAATAGGATGCGCTTTCTACCTCGAAAGATAGCCAGTCTTGCCTTCCCGACCCCGGCATCCGTCCTAGTGCCTAAGACCCATACTTTTCCTGGCAACAGGACCGGCCGAAGCTCGGTTATCGCTTAAGGAATAGTGGTCAAGATCTGTTTATCGGAGCATCGGTTTTTGAGAATTGTCTATGTGTTGGGCATTCATCCCATCGCTAAAAGCGAGGGACTTCTGCTGACACTAAGTTAAATTCTTTTTCCCAAACTAACACCCGCTAAACCAAAGGCTAACAGAGCAAGCAAGGAAGAAGGTTCGGGGATTTTGGTTCCTGCAGCAAACTGAATCTCTGAGAAGCCGATGCGATCGCTCGTGGCGGGAAGTCCCCCAAAGTTACTCAGATTAGTAAATCTAACATTAGTCGCGGCGACTGAGGCAAAACTGAACGTCTGCGGGTTCTGATTGGTAGCTGGGGAACCAAAATTTCCTTGGGTAAAGGAAGTAGGAGCGCCACTCAGGGTACTCCAAGTTGTTCCACCGTTGTTGGAGTATTGAATCGTCACACTGTTAATTCCCTGACGGGTAAGAGCGTCACTACTACCACCAAGGTTCCAGAAAGTAAACCCAGATAGATGATAGCTACCATTGAGATTAAAAGTGATAGTACCTGTAGAACCCAGGGTTGGGTTTGTGTCTGACCGCCAAGAATTACCTGCATTCGACGGAACGTGAACTCCCGTCAGACTCGGAGTGTTACTGGGCAGCCCGTTGCCGTTGACGGTATCGTTTAGATCCCATAGTGGCGAACTCTGTCCGGTTATATTCGTTGAGGCAGTGACTCCAGGAATTAGAGTTGCGGCTTGGGCGTTTTGTGTTACACTCAACATTAAGCCAAAAGTGGCAGTGGATAAAACAAGGGTTTTAATAGCGAATTCCATTGGAAGCTCTCCTTAGTTAAAGGCTAGGTACAGTCAAAAGGATACAACGCATCCTTCTACATCGTATTTGTTTTTTTTGCCAATGTCCACTACTTTTGATGTAGATTTTTTTACTATTCTATGGTATGGGAATCGGGGGACACGGGGAAAACGCCCATCTGGTGACGCAGTTAGTGGGACTTAGACAAAAAACAAATCGAGAATCGAGAAAAGCCTAAACTCCAATCCCCGCTTGGGATTTACTTCGACCAAGCCCAAAATCGCTGAAACCCAGATATATCAAGGAAAATCATAAATCGAGGTTAACCCTTTGTCCCGTAATGGTTTAAGCCTTTTTTGCTGACCGAAAACGCCTAAGTCCCATTAAAAAAGTCAGAAGCCAGAAATCGGCTGGGGAAGAAATTCTGTCTTCTGCCTTCATAGCGGGCAGTCTGCCTACTGATGAGATTCTAGCCTCGTGGTTTTGCTATTGTCCCCATCCGAGAATAAATCATCGCTAAATAGATCATCAAGGGGCAGTTCTTCGTCAGAAGGTAAGGATTCTAGATTAGCCATTTCTTCATTATCCAACATACGAAAGAAATCTAGTTCTTCTTGGTCACTCGCAACAGAAGCAACATTTTGGCGGTTAGATGCAACTGTAGGGGTTTCTTCCGCAAAATAATCGAATAATTCGGGGTTATTGCTGTCATCGGTATCAGCAAATAAGTCATCTAGAAAATTTTGGTTATCAGCGAATTTTTCGGTGTCGGGGGCTAATAAATCAGAGAAAATGGTGTCACTGCTAACGGTTTCTTGAATCTGACCGTAATTCCCCGATAATTCTTCTAGACTACCGATAGTTCTCGTTTCTTCCTCTAATGTTAAACTGTTGAGAAATTCTATCTCAGCAGCGGACATCTCCCAGTCAGAGATTGCTTGTTCTTCCATGACGGGAAAATCTTCGCTCTCAGTCATTTCTGAGGAAACTAAGGTTTCTTCTCTGCTGTTTAAACCGTCAAATGTCTCCTCGGAAACTGGTGTTTCTAGGGGCATTTCAGGAGCAAATTCTGGTTCCAATACTAGGGTTTCTTCGGTGATAAAACCATCAAAAGGATTCATCTCACTGCTGAATTCTGATTCTGAAACAGGCGTTTCTAGGGGCGTTTCAGGGGCAAATTCTGGTTCCAATACTAGGGTTTCTTCGGTGATAAAATCATCAAAAGGATTTATTTCTTCGGCACTGGGGCTATCGGGGAAATCATCCCAGGGTTCGACGATTTCAGTGGTTCGATCATCCACTACTGCTTGGCGGGCGTTTTGTAATTCCAACAGTTGGCTTTGATAACCCTGTTCTAGTTGTTGAATTTGCGACTGATAGCCCTTTTCTAATTCTAGAATCTGCTCCTGTTGACTTTGACGCAGGGCTTCCATTTCCCCTTGCTTCCCGTCTATGATCTCTTGTATTTGACTTTGATAGCTTTGGCGCAATTCCTCGATTTTAGCTTCGTATTCCTGTTGAAGTTGCTGAATTTGGGTTTTATCGGCGACTTCCACGGCTTGAGCGGGAGTTGCGCTGGCTATCTCTTGCAAACGTCCTTGGCTATCTTCTAACTCTTTTTGCAATTTAGCCACTTCTTCTCTATAGGTGGCTTCGATATTGCGAATCCGTTCTTCGGAGAGAGCGAGTAGTTTTAACTGTTCTTTGCTGTCTTTTAACTCCGCTTCGGTTTCACCTAAATCCGTCCGAATTTTCGCATATTTCTGTAGTGCTTCCCTGATTTTTCCCTCTTGGAGGGCATATAAAGCCCCACCCCCGATCGCACCTCCACCGACAAAACCGATTAAAATATCGAAGATATTCATTATGGGATTCCTCCTATAGGAAAATTTACTTCTAATATGCCCAATCTCAGAGAATAATTCACAAGGGGCAAATGTGGTCAGTGTTTTCCGCCGCTCTCTATGCCGATTGCTTTTGATTGTGGCAGCAATTATCAGAAAAAGAAAGCAAATATTCAGTTTTTTATCGGCAAATGTTCACCTTTAGGGCAGTTATCTCGATGGTGAGGTACAAAGTCTCTGGTTTTAGGGAGTCGGTTGTCGATGTCAAATCCAGTCATACCTCGTCTTTGTGAGAAACGCCGTCGGTGGTGTTCGGCAAGACATTTCACTGAAGCTGTATTTCCCGATAAGCTTGATAAACGCCGCGCACGTTGTACCAATTGAGAAAAATGCGGGCAATTTCTAGGGCTAATTGCGGTTTACCTCGATCGATCAACCATTGTAACAGAGGGGAGAGGCTGCGTTCATTCAGGGTTCCCCCCAGGGAAAGTAAACCCCACAACAGTCGATGAATCCAAGTCATTTGAATCATCATCCGCACTTCCCAGGTGGGATGTTTTTGATAAAAAAGCACTCCCATTCGTCCCCGTTGAATTTCCTTATCGATGAGATTGGGAATTTGAGCGAGATTAAAGGGGGGATGCCAATGATAACCGACGGCTTCAGGACATTTGATTAATTTTAGTCCTAATTGCTTCAATCTCACCCCTAATTCCAAATCTTCCCAACCGTAGAGTTGAAACTGGGTATCAAATAATCCCGCCGCTAATAACCATTTTTTGGCGATCGCCACGTTGCCCGTGGCAAAATAGGCGGCGGAGAAATCGGTGATTTTATAGGGTTCACTGGTGGGATGCTCGAAGTTACAGGTATTAATGACACTGCCGTAGGTAAATAAGCAATCGCTGCCGAGACTTTCTGCCCCGGCGGTTAAAGCGTCGGCGTGGGCTTGCAAAAAATTTTCTGTCACTACCAGATCGCTATCGATAAAAATAATCGTATCACCACTAGCTTTTTCTACCCCCAGATTCCTAGCGATCGCCGGTCCGCCGTGATCCTGTTGCCACAGTTGCAGATGGGGTAAATTGCCTTTGTGACTTTCTAGCCAAGCGATCGTCGCATCGGTAGAGCCATCATCGACAAGGACTATTTCGTAGTTTTCCACTTTATTATCGGTTAAACGCTGATTTTCTAGGGCTAGTAAACATTTTTTTAAAATTGCTTGGCGATTGTAGGTAGGGATAACAACACTAATCAGCACGGGCATTCGGGGGTCAAGATTACCGTTTCAGCTTACCAAATAACCTCGGTTCCTTGATTAGACCTCCTGCAAAAATCAACAATCTTTATTCAGGAGGCACTCGGCGGTCGTCAGGTTTTGGGGTTTTGGGGTGATAGGGTTTTGGGGTGATAAGGTGATGAGACAGCTTCCCCACTTCCCCACTTCCCCACTTCCCCACTTCTCCACTTCTCCACTTCCCCACTTCTCCACTTCTCCACTTCCCCACTTCTCCACTTCCCCACACTGTAAGGAACCCCGGAAGGAGGATTAAGGTCAACTGGGAACATTGATTTGAAAAAATCGGTGATCATGTTATTCTCTGAGTGTGTTGTGTGAGGAAAGGAATCGCCCATGGTAGCTTCTCTATCGTATCAAAATGGACAAAAAGTTCGATCGCATCCCCTGTTATCCTTAACGGGTTTAATCGAATTACCGCCATCCCCCCTGTTTGGCACGGACGGAATTCGCGGCCAAGTGGGAGAATTATTAACTGCCCCCCTAGCACTACAAATCGGATTTTGGGCAGGACAGGTATTTAAAAATCAGGCTGGTGTCACCAAACCGGTGATTATCGGTCAAGATTCGCGTAATTCCAGTGATATGTTAGCCAATGCTATCACTGCTGGTTTAACTTGGGCGGGAATAGAAGTCTGGCAACTGGGATTATGTCCCACTCCCTGCGTCGCCTATTTAACCAGAGAAAGCGAAGCGATGGGGGGGATCATGATTTCTGCCAGTCATAATCCTCCCGAAGACAACGGCATTAAATTTTTTGACAGCAGCGGTTTAAAATTATCCGGCACTTTAGCCGGACAGATAGAAGCGGGTTTAAGGGGCAATTTAGAATTAGCGGATAACTCAGTAAATTGGGGAAAAGCGACTTTTTGTCCCGAATTAATCCAAAAATACTATCAAGCTGTGATTGCTTCCGTCGGGAAGGATATTAACCTATCGGGATTAAAAATAGTTTTGGATCTAGCTTGGGGGGCAGCCGTTAACCTAGCACCTTTAGTATTCCAAACCTTGGGGGCGGAAGTTATCTGCCTACACGATCGAGCCGATGGCGATCGCATTAACGTTAATTGTGGTTCTACCCATTTAGAAAGCTTACAGGCGGCGGTGATTAATCAGCAAGCGGATTTAGGGTTTGCCTTCGATGGCGATGCCGATCGGGTCCTGGCCGTGGATAGTCAAGGTAGAGTAGTAGATGGCGATTATATCCTCTATTTTTGGGGTCGTTCCCTCTTAGAAGCCGGACAGCTACCGGATGGGTTATTAGTGGCAACGGTGATGGCTAATTTAGGTTTTGAACGCGCTTGGCAAAAACTGGGGGGTCAATTATTGCGGACTGCCGTGGGCGATCAGCACGTTCAGGCGCAAATGTGGGAAACTGGAGCCATGCTAGGGGGTGAACAATCCGGTCATATCCTCTGCCATCATTACGGGGTTTCCGGGGATGGAATGCAAACCGCTCTACATTTAGCGGCTTTAGTGCAGAAATCGGCGGTTTCCTTGGCTAACTTAGTCGATCATAGCTTTGTCACCTATCCGCAGATTTTACGCAATGTGCGGGTGGAAGATAGAGAAGTGCGACGTAATTGGCAGCAATGTGAACCTTTGCGGCGAGAAATCCTCAAAGCTGAGACAGCTATGGCAGAAAAAGGCAGAATTTTGGTGCGCGCTTCCGGGACAGAACCCTTAATTCGGGTGATGGTGGAAGCAGAAACCCTAGAATTAGCCAATTTTTGGACAGAAAGGCTAGTGGAAGCGGTGCGAAACTATCTTTTGTAGTCGATCGAGGGGGACAGGGATTATAATGCCCTTAGCCTAGCGTAGCAAGGGATAATTATGACCGGACTAAGTATCGATCGCCAGAAAAAAAAGCATAAACAGGGCCAAACAAAAGCTGATAGTCCCCCGCTTAACATCAAAGAGAAACTTGCCCTCAAAAAAGAAGAAAGGCAAAAGAAACAAAAATTAACGGGGTTAATTGTTTTTGCCATTTGTGTAGCAATTTTGCTCGGATTACCCCTCAGCTTATTATTTGATGCCAAGATAGGATCTGCAGTAAGTTTAGTCTTGATTTTAGGAGTTTTCTCCTTTAGCTATCCTCGCATGGCTCTTTGGGTATTTATTATCTATGTCCCCTTCACTGGCACTATTATCTATTGGTTGGGAGGTAGTCCCATCCTGCAGATCAGTAAAGATATCTTTTATCTACCCGCTTTAATCGCCTTAGTTTTAGAATGTCGAAAAAAGCAATTACCGATTATTGTCCCGAAACAATTAGGTACAACCCTATTATTAATCTTTGTTTTCTGTGTAGTCTGTCTATTAGCCGTCAATTTGCAGAGACAATTTCTGCCTACTTGTGCATCTGTAGAAGGACTGAGAGTTTTCAGAAACGGCTTTTTCTTTGGGGTTCCCTGTCGGGAAAGTGAGCCTTTTCTGCAAGGACTATTAGGATTCAAAGTTTTGCTAGGTTATGTCCCCTTGATCTTCTGCACTTATTACTTAATCAAAGACAAACCGACCCTATTATTTTTTAGTCGTCTCTTAGTGACTTTAGTAATTATTTGTTGTGTCCTAGGACTAATGCAATACTGGATGCTGAAAACCGGTCGTTGTGTAGGAACTAGAGGCTACGTGGCTGATACACTATTTAAAGCCACCTTAGATGCAAGGTGTTTGGTTGGTGGGGCATTAGTGTATAGTCCGGAAGTGAATATGATCCGCCTACCAGGTACCTTTGTTTCCCCCTGGCACTGGGCTTGGTTTTTGGTCTCTAGTGCCGTGATTTGTTATGCCAGTGCCTTTAGTGAAATTTCCCAAAAATGGCGACTAGCAGCCCTAGTGGGTTTAACTCTAGTTTTTATTAATGCAGTGGTCTCTGGGCAAAGATTAGCTTTCTTTGCTGTACCGATGATTATTGGTCTGATGACGATTCTTACAGGACAAATCGCTAACTTAAAAAGATTTTTGCCGATCATTTTTGCCGCCGCTTTACTTCTAGCTATCGGTTTTTCTTTCCTTAACCCGGATTTTGTCCAACAACGCTACGATAGTGCCGTCAGGCGTTGGCAACAGGCTCCCCCCACCGCTTTTATTCAAGAACAGTTGGATTTTGCTATCCGTAATCAGGGCGGTATTTTAGGTCGTGGACTCGGTGTGGCCACAGCTTCTGCTAGGGTTTTCGGTGATATTTCCTTTGTGGAAACCTATCACAGTAAAGTTTTATTCGAGTTGGGATACATTGGTTTTGCCTTGTACATGATATTCATGACCCATCTAGTTTATCTGGCCTTCCGCACCTATCGTTCCCTCAAAGATCCGACTCTGCGAGGTTTTGCCGGTAGTTATTGGGTTTTGCTGCTCTTTGTTGCCTATCTTCCCTATTGGTATGCCCTCGATACGGATCCTGTGGGCGTTTATTACTGGATATTTGCGGGCGTAATTTTTAGATTACCCGTGATCGAAAAACAGGAAAAAGAAGCCAAAATTCTGGCGGGAGAAACCGAAACAAAATCCTCCAAAAAGAGCTTAAATTTTAAACGCAAAGGTGTTTCTTTGGTTTAAAATATGGGTTTTGGGTTTTAGGGGGGTCACTGCGTGCGCGTTGCGGGGGGTTTTAGTTGAAATTCCCCCATCCCCTATCCCCTATCCCCTATCCCCTAATCCCTACCTATCCCCTGCTATGAATTTTCCTTCGATTTCTGTCATCATACCCACCTATCGACGCGAAGAGCCTCTTAAAGATACCCTCGATGACCTACTCAAACAAGATTACCCCGATTTTGAGGTATTAGTTATCGACCAGACCGCTACCCACAGCCCCGCCATACAATCCTATCTGGAAAATCTGGCTAATCAGCACAAAATTAGCTGGTATCGGCTGGATTGGGCGAGTTTACCCGGTGCGAGAAATTATGGAGTCCGTCGCGCCCAAGGCGATATCGTTCTTTTTATCGATGATGATGTGCGGCTACCGGATAATTATCTCAAAGCACATAGTGAGAATTTTGTCAAGAACCCTGAGATAGGTGTAGTGGCAGGTCGGGTATTCGATCGCATGAAATTGGGTGACTCCCAAAAAATGGCGACAGATACCGGCAAACCCTACGAAATCGACTTTTTACCCCCCCAAGCCATGGATCCGGGCATTGCTTGGTATTACATCGATCTTGTCCACACCACTAAACCCCAGCAGGTAATCTCGGCCCGGGGCTGTAATATGTCTTTCCGGAAGGATATATTTACGAAATACGGCATTTGGTTCGATGAACGCTTTCGTGGCAGTGCCGTGCGCGAGGAATCGGATTTTTGCTTAAGGTTACGCCAGACTCCCTATCATGTATGGTACGATCCCACCGCTTATCTGGTTCATTTAGGCGAAGAAACCGGCGGCTGTCATGATATTAGCACTCGTTCTTTGAGTTATCAGACGACTTTTTATCATAATCACTTTCTGATGGCCCTGAAAAATCTCACTCCCGCTCAACAATTGCGACTCTACGCTAAATTATTTGATTGTCACGTTCTTGGCAATCCTCCCTGTAATAAGGGTGGTTCCCCGATTAAAATCCTCTCTAGGGGAATTTTTTATAGTTTAGGTTTTCTTGATGCTCTGAAAACTCAAGTAAAGTCCCTCTGGAATGATGGCCAAATTTATACAAAACTAGATCATCTATGAAAATTTTAGTCGCTAGTCATACCTATGTCGTTGATCTCAACTGTGAGAAACTGCGCGCCCTGACAAGATTAAATCCCAATATTGAAGTTACTATTGTTGTTCCCCAACGTTGGCAACCGGGAGGAGTCCAAAATAAAATCATTGAAAGTCAACCGAAAATAGCCGACAATTTCCGAGTCATTCCTATCTCTAATTTTAGCCAGAATAACCAAGCTTTATTAACTTTTGGCACTGATATAATTCCTTTATTGCAAAAATTTAGACCTGATATTATTCAAGTGGAACAGGGTTCTAAATCTCTCGCTTATGCTCAATTTATTACTCTGAATCGTCTCTTAAATCTCCGGGCTAAAAATGTATTTTTTACTTGGTGGAATCTTCCCTATACTCCTAAATTTCCCATCTCTTGGTTAGAAGCTTATAACCTGAAAAATACCGATGGTTTAATCGCTGGTAATCAGGACGGTGTAGATGTTTTAAAAGAACGGGGTTACAGGGGTAAATACACCGTTTTACCACAATTAGGAGTGGATGAAGTTCTTTTTTCCCCCAGCAAGCAACCAGATTTAGCCCGATCTTTAGGCATTGAAAACGATGAATTCGTGATTGGTTTTATCGGTCGTTTTGTGGAAGAGAAAGGCATTCTAAAGCTGATTAAAGCTGTAGCTAAATTAACAGGTAAGTGGAAATTATTACTGTTAGGTCGGGGAATCCTGAAAGATAAAATAGTCAGCGAAGCTACAGCCGCAGGAATAAGCGATCGCTTGATGATAGTGGAAAGTGTTCCCCACGATCAAGTAGTTAATTATATTAACCTGATGAACACTTTAGTTTTGCCTTCAGAAATCACCTATCAGGTCAAAACCTTAACGGCCGTCGGTTGGAAAGAACAATTCGGTCATGTCTTAATTGAAGCTATGGCCTGTCAGGTTCCTGTTATTGGTTCTGATTCGGGAGAAATCCCCTTTGTTATTGCTGATACGGGTTTAATTTTTCCCGAAAAAGATGGGGAGGCACTGGCTAAATCTATACAAACTCTCTTAGATAATCCCAGCTTCGCTCAAGAATTAGGCCAGAGGGGTTATCAGAGAGTAATGACCAATTATACTAATAAAGCCCTCGCTCAAAAACAATTGGATTTCTATCAACAATTACTCCCTCGGTGATGGGGGATAGGGGATGGGGGATGGGGGATGGGGAACAGGAAGAAAAAAGCTGCTCACTGCTCACTGATAACTGGTTTTGACATCCTCACCGCCGTAAAACGGACGGTGATTCCCAAACCTCACGATTTGGGTTTCTGCTTCTTTCCCTTGCGGGGTTCCGCACCTGCCGCCCCAGATTTACTCTGTTCTGGTCTTATGGTCGCTCTACAGACTGACACCGCAAGTCCTGCGGCCAAAATGTTTTTACTGGCGTTAATATCTCGGTCATGGTGCGTCCCACAGTCTTGACAATCCCATTCTCGAACATTTAACGTCATTGTCTCAGCAATATACCCGCAATTACTACACCGCTTATAACTAGGAAACCATCTATCTATTTCGAGGTAATTTTTCCCATACCAACGGCATTTATA
>NZ_JADBSA010000127.1:0-20620 GCF_020246945.1 Microcystis sp. M113S1
AGGCCGAATTTGAAGTCTTTTCTGAACGAAACCCCCTACTATCTGTGGTCAAGGTTCAGTTTTTAGCTTGGTTATCGCTTTTTCCATTGTAGCTTAAAGCCGTCCTAAAAGGACGGGGTTTTAACCCAAATTTTCGATAAGTGTCACCGATGGGAGTGCGGGTAAGGTGAGTATTTGACTTGAGTAAGACGGCAATATATGTTACTATCACAGGGTAATCGCAGCTATCTTGAAAAAGCTGCCACTCAAAACTAGGAATGACCATGAATTATCCTAATAGCGAACAAAGTAAAGCAATCCCCTTCTTTGCTCGTTTTTTATCGGCAGACCAAGACGAGGCTCCGACCCCCGATTCCCCCCCCGATTCTGAACCGGCTCCCGTTTGGACTTGGAAATGGCCTTCTGACTGGGAAGATAGTTAATTAATTTAAAGATTGCTTTCAGTAATTCAGACAGAAATAAACCACCGCCATAAGTCAAGCAGGAGTAAGATTTATGGCGGTTTTTTGTTGTATTTAGGGTTTGCTAAACAAGTCAATTGGCTGGTGGAGACAGCCGGGTAGAGGAGGGAGAAAGTGCTTAGTTAAGTTAAAACTACTCTTCAGCAATTTCGACTTCTTTGGGAGCAACGGGTTCTTCGGCAGTAATTTCGACTTCAATAGCCTTTTTCAGGTTAAGTTTTAGAACTTGAGAAATTGGTAAACCTTCCACCTCATTGATGAGATATTCTTGAGTTTCTGTTTCACGACGTTTGAGATAGACCGTTTTAAGCAGTGCCTCAATGCCATAACCTGTCACAATGTCGCCAATAATGGTAGAGATGCCTAAGACCCCAAGTCCACCAATTAGTCCCAGCGGACCGCCTAACCCTAAAAGTGCGTAAATTGCAGGATAGGCAGTAGTGCTGGATGCGGCAATAGCAATAATGAAAATAATGCCGGGGAGTCCCAGAGAAGCAAGTTTTTGAACAACTTCATCTAGAGAAATTCCCCAGGAGATAAGTTTTTTGTTGATTTCTGTGGGATTAATTCCCAGAAAATCCTTGGGAATGGCCGTTTCAGTAGTTTCCGTCATTGATGAGACTCCTAAAATCACTAAGTTGGATTGGTTGGTCGGGATTTCAGTCATATAAAATCCATGGTAAGGCAAAAGAATACAAATCGGCTGTCTAGCAATCAGATGCCTTGCAGCATTCTACATTAGTCTTACCGTTCACACAACTTGTAGAAAATCGTCAGTTCTTAGATTAAATCCTGTTTAAAAGATAGAGGAGATTGGGGAGAAACAATTCATAACTGGGTTTTTCAAGTTGGATTGGGAGTTAATCATAGTCTTAAAAACGGGTTTGGTATCAAATCTCAAGGCAACCTTTTAACTCTTCGGCTAAAATCTGGACATGGGGTTCTACCATAATCGAGACATGATTTCCTAGGACGAAATGAATCTCAACTGGCTCTGTAGAAAATTCACTCCAGCCTAAAGAGGAATCCTCGCAATCTCCAGCTATTAAATCTTTATTTGGATCATCAGATAATTCCTCACTGGCCCGTATAATCGTAATTTTACCGGGATAAGTCTGTTTAGGGAGATAATCAATCAGACATAAACAGCTAGTTTTATAGGCTTGGACAATTTTTTCAAGCTGCCTAGTTTCCGCATTGGGAGGAAGCATATTAGCCAGTTTAAAAAAGTTTAAGGCGTATTTTAATTGTTCCTCCACTGTTAAGAGTTGAAGAGTTTCATAGGAAATATCGATGGTTTTATCTAAATAAACTTCGATACCTTTGCTGACTTCAGCTAACCATCGCACATGATCCCAATTAATATAATCAAGCAAAATTTGTTTGTCTTTATAAGTGGGTGCTGAAGAATCAATGATTGCTAGTAATGCCACTTGTTGACCCTGATTAACCAACTGTTGAGCGATTTCAAAAGCCACATTACCACCGTAGGAATGTCCTCCCAAAAAGTAGGGTCCTTGGGGTTGTAAATCCTGCATGGCTTTAAGATAAATACTGGCTATATCCTCAATACGAGTGATTTCTCCAAACTGTTGATAGAGATCATTTTCAAAACTATAGAAAGGTTGATCTTTTCCTAAATAACGTCCTAAATGGTAAAAATAAAATGGTCGTCCCCCGGCGCCTGGAACACAGAAGAAAGGTGGCTTTGAACCCTGGGGTTGAATGGGAACCAAACAAGACTGGTTAGAGGAATCTGAATCGGTTTGGATAATGGTCGCTAACTGTTCAATAGTTGGGTTTTGAAACAGTGTGGTTACGGCAATTTCCTTGCCTAACTGTTCTTTAATTTGGGTGATTAAATAAGGAGCTAAAAGGGAATGACCACCGAGGTCAAAAAAGTTATCATGCACGCTAATTTTGTCAATCTTTAGCACTTTTGACCAGATTTGCACGAGGTTTAATTCTAACTGATTACGCGCTTCAATAAATCTGTCTGAATCACTGGTATTACTAGGAGCTTTTAATGCACGACGATCAATTTTTCCGTTAGCTGTTAAAGGCAAAAACTCCAGCAGCACAAAGGCACTCGGAACCATGTAACCGGGCAATTTATGGCTAAGAAATTGACGCAAATCGCCACTTGTTAGCTTTACTCCTAGCTTAGGCACAATATAGGCAACTAACTGTTTTTCCCCCGGATTATCTTCACGAACAATCACACAAGAAGACTGTACCATCTCATTGTGACTAAGTACCGCCTCAATTTCTCCCAATTCAATGCGGAAGCCGCGAATTTTTACTTGATTGTCAATCCGTCCTACATATTCAATATTACCATCGGGTAAATAACGCGCTAAATCTCCTGTTTTATAGAGACGAGAATCTGGGTAATTACTTAAAGGATTAGGGATAAACTTCTCTTGGGTTAATTCGGGACGGTTAAGATAACCTTTGGCTAATCCTGCACCAGCAATATGTAATTCTCCGACTACACCAATCGGGACAGGTTGGAGATAGTTATCTAAAATGTAAACCTGTGTGTTGGAGATTGGACAACCAATGGGAATTGACTTTATTGTTGCCTCTAGTTGTGTAGGAATAGGATAGCAACAGGTAAAAGTTGTACTTTCTGTTGGTCCATATCCATTAATAATTTGCGTCAATGGCAAAGTTTCCAGTGCTTTATGAACATGAGCAGCCGAAAGTGCTTCTCCACCAATTAGTAGCTGTTTAATTCCTGATAAAGCTTGGGAATTATTGTCAATAATCGTATTGAACAAAGCAGCCGTTAGCCATAAAATAGTAATGCCATGTTTGTCTATTGCATTTCTTAAACTTGTAGCGGTAGGAATATCTTCCGTAAAAATCACACATCTCGCACCATGTAATAAAGCACCCCAAATCTCAAAGGTAGAAGCGTCAAAAGCAATGGGAGCCATTTGTAAAAATCTTTGTGTTGCATCTAGATGTGCGTAATTTACGCCCAACAAAAGACGATTAACGCTACGATGAATAACCTCAACACCTTTAGGTTTACCTGTAGAACCAGAAGTATAAATGACGTAGGCTAAATTATCCGCAGAAACCGCGCTGTTAAGATTCTTCTGACTTGCTTGATTAATTTGTTGCCAATCTTTGTCTAAACAGACAACAATAGCCTGATGATTTGGCAAGGAAGTCTCTAAAGATTCACAGGTTAACAGTATCTTAACCTGGGTATCTTGGAGCATAAAGCTAATGCGTTCTTGGGGATAATCTGGGTCAATCGGAACATAAGCTCCACCGACTTTAAGAATAGCTAATAATCCCACAATCATCTCTAAAGAACGTTCTAGACAAATCCCCACTAATTCCTTAGGTTTTACTCCTAATTTTTGCAGGTAATGAGCTAATTGATTAGCTCGATTATTTAATTCTGAATAGGTTAAGGATTCATGGTCAAAGACCACTGCTATATTATTAGGAGTCCGTTCTACTTGTTCTTCAAATAACTGATGAATACATTTGTTATTGGGATAATCTGTTTGAGTTTCGTTCCACAATGATAACAATTGATAACGTTCTTCATCACTTAACATCGGTAACTCAAAAATTCCCGTTTTGGGATTATCTGCGATCGCAGTTAAGAGATTCTGAAAATGTTGCCCCATTTGCTTAATAGTGCCAGCGGCGAACAAATCCGTACTATAACACCAAACCGCCTCTAACCTATCAGCAACCTCCCAAAAATTAACCTCTAAATCAAATCGCGCTTTAAGCTCAACAGATAAAGGCAAACTCTCCATCTTTAAGCCAGATAAACTTGCCTCAGATTGGGGAGTATTTTGCAGTGAGAACATCACCTGTATCAAAGGATTGTGACTTAAATCTCGGTTTAATTGTAATTTTTCTACTAACATTTCAAAAGGCAAATCTTGATGGGCATAAGCTGATAAAGTCGTTTGCTTTACTCGTTCTAATAACTCCAGAAAACTCGGATTTCCCGACATATCACCCCTTAAAGCCAAAGTATTGGCAAAAAATCCCATTAATTTCTCAATTGCCGAACTATTACGATTAGCGATGGGAGAACCCACCAAAACATCTAATTGACCACTATAACGAGAAATTAGGACAAAAAAAGCCGCCAGTAAAGTCATAAATAGCGTTGCTCCTGACTCCTGACTCAACCGTTTGAGGCGTTGTGTTAAGTCTTTATTCAGGTGAAAAACCTGCCCATCACCCCGGAAACTAGGAATTGGGGGACGGGGATAATCCGTCGGCAATTCTAAAATAGTAGGTGCATCTTGTAACTGTTTTTGCCAGTAATTAAGTTGACGTTCCAGGACTTCACCGGTGAGCCATTGACGTTGCCATACGGCAAAATCGGCGTATTGAATCGATAATTTAGCGAGAGGGGAAGGCAACCCCTGGACAAAGGCCGCATAAAGTTGAGATAATTCATCAAAGAAGATGCTCAAAGACCAACCATCGTAAATAATATGGTGCATCTTCAACAGCAATACATACTCTTGAGAACCCAGTTTAATTAACTTAAATTGGACTAATGATTCCTTGGCTAGATTAAAGGGTTTTAAGGAGAAAGCAATCGCTATTTCTTGCAGATGTTCTGTTTGTTCATTCTTTGATAAACCTTGTAAATCTTCCAGGGGTAAACTGACGGGTGAAGGGGGAGCAATGCGCTGAATGGGTTGCCCTTCTACCATGGGAAAAGTGGTTCTTAAAATTTCGTGACGGCGAATCAGTTCACTGAGACTTTGTTCTAAAGCTAATAGATTGAGGTTTCCTTCTAACCGCAAAGCTTCCAACAGATTATAGGAATGACTATCGGGAGAAAGTTGCTGCAGAAACCAGAGTCGTTGTTGAGCAAAAGATAGGGGTAAATCCTGATCCCGTGACCCGGGAATAATCTCTAAATCAACAGTATTAGTTGGGATTTTTGCCGCCTTTAAAAAGTCCAAAATTTCAGTTTTTTGGGCAGCGATTTCTTCTTTAATTTCTGGGGTCATAACCCCTTTGGGAGCCTGAAAACGAAGTTTTTCGCCTTCCAGCCATAGTTTAATGTCTAAACCCTTTAAATAGGCTAAAAATTCTCCTACTTTCACTTACCAATTGCCTCCCAAAGTTGTTTTTAAATTAGGTCTAAATCACGAAGTTTGCTCTGAGGATGAAAAAGTCCATACTTTTTTATAATTCACCTTCCTCATAATCTTCTAAGGTTTCAGTCATAGCTGTTTGTTCCGGAGTAACGCTAAGAACTTCAATGATTTGGGCTAAATTAGCGATAGTTGGGTATTCTAACAAATTTTGTAAAGACAATTCCAACGAGAAAAGATCGCGGGAACGAGAGATAACCTGAGTTGCTAACAAGGAATGTCCTCCCAATTCAAAAAAATTATCCTTAATTCCAATACGTTCGACTCCCAAAACTTCACTCCAAATTTGAGACATTTGAGTTTCAATCGGGGTACGAGGTGCTACAAATCCCGTAGCTAAATTGCGTGTAGCTGTATCGGGTGTAGGCAAAGCCAGCCGATCTACTTTACCATTAGGAGTCAAAGGTAGGGTATTAAGCAAAACAAAAGCCTGGGGAACCATATAATTAGGTAGCTTTTGTTGGACAAATTCCCGCACCTGTGGCACCAACTTCTGGACTAATTTACCGTATAGGGGATTATTCGTATAATCAGTCCAGGATTTGGGAATAATCGTCCCATCATCCCAAAAATTGGGGTATGGTTGTTGATCAACTTTACTTATTATCGGTTCTAAGATGGCATTCTGGCGACAGAAAACTACATCGAAAGAACCATCTTGACTACCTTCCCACCAACTGAGATGAACAGTGTAACCTAACTGTTCTCCCAGTTGCCACATTTGCTCAGGATTAATCCCTATCCCGGTATTTTTTCCTAACAATTGCCGCAATTCTCCCACCGTTGTTACCCCAGGAGGATTTTCTAAACAGTCTAAAATTTGTAGCGCCTTTTGTAATCGTTGATTTGGCACATCCCTGATACCTAAATATTCTGGTTGTTCCAGTTTCAGTTTATCTTGTAGTTGCCCTAAAGAAAACCCATCTCGTTGCCAATTTAGCCAAGGAATTGTCGTTTTTTGAACATCAGTATCCAGATGTAAAGTAACATCATAGCGGAATTGGGTTAACTCATTTTGAGCCTGACCCCGTTTCGGTGCAATTTCTACCCAAGAAATTCGCGGAAAACGTTGTTTAAGAGCGATAAAGAACTGAGGTTCAATTAGCAATTCTTCTTCGGTAGCTACACTTTGATTCACCTGTTTTTGCCATTGTTCAAGGGGTTTATTAGCTTCAGCGCGAGCTAACTGTACCGCAGCGTGGTAAGGCTCTAGTAAGGGCAAACTACGGATATCACCTAAGAAAATTTGACCCTGATCCGCAATCGTCTTGACTGCTCCTGCGATAACTTGTAATAGATAATCGACACTAGGGAAATACTGAACAACAGAGTTAATTACTACTCGATCAAAAGTAGCTTGGGGAATACCGGTAAAATCATCGGCTGTTCGGTGTAATAATTTTACTTTGCCCTCTAAACCCTCAATTGTGCTACATAAATGTTCTAGGTTATTAATGGTAGCAGAGGAATAATCGGCTCCCCAATATTCCTGACAATGTTTCGCCACACGGAATAGCAATAATCCACTTCCGCAACCAATTTCTAATACTCGTTGCGGTGGTTGATTTCCTAAAATTCGGCTCACCGTCTGCTCAACCCATTCCCGCATTTCTGCTGCAGGAATAGCTTGTCCAGTATAACTACTATTCCAACCACTAATATTAAAAGTGGGGTCCTCGGTTTGAGGTTGGGGTTTACTGTAGGATTCTTCGTAAATTTTTTGCCAATCACTAACATATTCACTCTGCCATTGAGCAAGCTGTTCAGGCAATACTTGATCCTTGAGAGCCGGAACTAAGTAGGCTACTAAATTAGTATTAAGCTGGTCATGATCATGATCACTTGTCTGATCAGCGCGAGCTATCACAACCGCTTCTTGTACTAGGGGATGTTGGCTCAAAACTGCTTCAATTTCCCCTAATTCGAGACGGAAACCCCTTACTTTAACCTGATTGTCAATTCGTCCCAGATATTCAATTCTTCCATCAGGTAAATAACGAGCTAAATCTCCTGTTTTGTATAATTTTGACCATTGATTGCCCCCCTTATTAAGGGGGGTTGGGGGGATCAGATCCTGCTCCTCAAAAGGACTAGGAATAAATTTCTCTTGTGTCAATTCTGGACGATTCAAATAACCTCTGGCTACCCCTGCTCCTCCGATGTGTAATTCCCCGGGTACACCAATAGGAACCGGTTGTAAATGAGAATCTAAAATATAAACTTGGACATAAGGAATTGGCCGACCAATAGTTATTTTTTCATCAACCGGCGCACATTTAGCTATCGTTGCACAAACACTTCCCTCCGTTGGTCCATAACCATTAAAGAAATTTCGTCCTTGTGACCATTTTTTCACCAATTCAGGAGAACAGGCTTCCCCGGCAACAATAATAGTTTGCAGAGAGGAAAGATTGTCCCACGGTAGCACTGCTAAAGCTGATGGCGGTAGAGTAATATGAGTAATCTTATTATCTCGTAATTGCTTGATTAAGGGTAGGCCGGGCATTAAATTGTCTTTACTTGCCAAATAAAGTGCAGCGCCTGCTCCCAAAGCCATCAAAACTTCTGAAATACAGGCATCAAAACTAAAAGAAGCAAATTGAAGCACTCGACTCTGAGAAGACACAGCAAAAGTATCAATTTGTGCTAGAGCAAGGTTACACAAACCCTGATGTTCAACCATCACCCCTTTAGGTTTACCCGTAGAACCAGAAGTATAAATCACATTAGCTAAATTAGAAGCTGTCACTTTCCCTGTCAAATTATCCCGGTTCATTGGTTTAATTTCTTCCCAAGTTTCAGCTAAAAATACAGTTTTAGCTTGATGATTAGGGAGTTTATCAATCAGTGAATGTTGGGTTAGCAGTAAGGGTACTTGACTATCCTCTAACATAAATTGTAAGCGTTGTTGAGGATATTCCGGGTCAAGGGGTAGATAGGCCCCACCTGCTTTAAGGATGCCAAATAATGCCACAATCATGTCTAAAGAGCGCTCTACACATAAACCGACTATTACCTCGGTTTCTACACCTAAAGAGCGTAAATAGTGAGCTAGTTGATTGGCCCGACTATTTAATTCTGCATAAGTCAACTGTTGACTTTCAAAAACTACTGCTACTGCATCAGGGGTACGCGCTGCTTGTTCCTCGAGCAATTGATGAATACACTTGTTATAGGAGTAATCAGCTTTTGTCTCATTCCACCCTTCTAATAGTTGATAATTTTCCTCTGGAGTTAATAAGGGAAGCAAGGCCACTGATTGCTGGGTATTTTCCACAATTGCCGCTAATAAATTCTTAAAATGATTCATCATACTGACAATAGTTTCAGCAGCAAATAAATCCCTGTTATAAGAGCAAAAACCGCCCAATCCTTCCGGTGCATCCCACAGGTAAACTTCTAGGTCAACCCTGACTGAATCAAGTCCCGATGGTATCTCCTCAATGTTTAGTCCGGGTAAATCCCAGGGAGAACTAGGAGCATTCTGAAGGGCAAAAACTATCTGCGTTAAAGGATTACGATCTAAATGACGCTCAATTTGTAATTTTTCGACTAACATCTCGAAGGGTAAATCTTGATGGTCGTAAGCGTCTTGAGTCGTTTGTCTGACTTGTGCGAGAAAATCCTCAAAGGTCGGGTCTTGAGATAAATCAAATCTTAACACTAAAGTATTGACAAAAAAGCCGATTAACCCTTCAATTTCGGTGCGGTTACGATTAGCAATTGGTGAACCAATTACCACATCTGTTTGTTGACTATAACGAGATAGTAACACAGCAAAACCCGCTAGTAATGTCATAAAGAGAGTGCTACCGGACTCTTGACTGAGTTTTTTCAATTGTTGCGTTAGTTGACTATCTAGTTGCAGTCGCTCCGTCCCACCGCGAAAACTTTGGATTGCTGGCCGGGGACGGTCTGTGGGAAGTTGGTGTAGTAGGGGAACCCCAGTTAATTGTTGCTTCCAGTAGCTTAATTGACGGTCTAATACTTCATTGGTTAACCATTGACGCTGCCACACGGCAAAGTCAGCATACTGTATTGATAAATCAGGTAAATCTGCTTTTGTCCCGGTGCAGAAACTTCGATAATAGGCTGATAATTCGTCGATTAAAACACCTACTGACCAACCATCGGCTGCGATATGATGAATGGCTAATAATAGGACATATTCATCTGTCTTTACTTGCCATAATTTGACTCGTAATACTGAACCATTAGCTAAATCAAAGGGTTCGGAGGCCGCTTCTATCAACAGTTGCTCTACTTGCAGAGGCTGGCTTTGTACTACGGGTAAGGTAAAGTTGACATTGGAGGCGATCGCTTGTATTGGTTGATTATCTTTGAGTTTAAACTGAGTCCGTAGGGGTTCATGGCGTTGAATAATTGCTTGGAAAGCTTTTTCTAAGGCTTTAATATTGAGATTTCCGCGCAAACGCATCGTTAAATCAATAGTATAAGCACCACTTTCTCCTTCTAATTGATTCACAAACCAGAGACGTTCTTGCGCCCAGGATAAGGGAATATCATCCTCTCGATTAACGGGTACAATTGATGGTAGCTTTAACCCTAAACCTGTTTGCAGTTCTTTTAAAATTACCGCACTTAACTGAGCAATGGTTGGGGATTCAAACAGATAACGTAGGGGTAAAGCAATTTCAAAAGCTTCCTGACACCGAGAGATAACCTGGGTAGCTAAGAGGGAATGTCCCCCTAATTCAAAGAAATTATCCTCAATACTGACTCGTTCTAATTTCAGTACCTCAGCCCAAATCTGCGCTATTTTTTCTTCAATGGGATTACGGGGAGCTATATATTCACCTTGGCTCTGTAAATCGGGTGCAGGTAAGGTGCAGCGGTCGATTTTGCCATTGGGAGTTAAGGGGAAAGTATCAAGAAAAACAAAAGCCGTTGGGACCATATAATCAGGTAATTTTGCTCGCAAAAATTGCCGTATTTCGTTAATTGTCAGGTTGATTTCGGGTTGCGGTACAACGTAAGCAACTAAGCGTTTATCCCCTAGATTATCTTCACGGACAATCACACAAGAAGACTGTACCGCCTGATTTTGGTTGAGTAAGGCTTCGATTTCTCCTAATTCAATACGGAAACCCCGAATCTTAACTTGATTGTCAATGCGTCCTAAATATTCTAACTCTCCCTTAGGTAAATAACGCGCTAAATCTCCCGTTTTATACAATTTGTTGGAATTTTCAAAAGGACTAGGAATAAACCTTTCTGTTGTTAATTCAGGACGATTGAGATAACCTTTTGTTACTCCTGCACCCCCCACATACATCTCCCCGGGTACACCAACCGGTACAAGTTGTAAATATTGGTCTAGTAAATATACCTGTAAGTCGGGAATGGGACAACCAATCACACTAGCTGTACTATCCAAGTCGGTCATACTTAATGGTCGATAGGTGACATGAACGGTAGTTTCCGTAATTCCGTACATATTAACTAATTGGGGGCATTGGTCACCATGTCGGTTAAACCAAGGCTGTAAACTGTTAATTTCTAAAGCTTCTCCTCCAAAAATAACTAAACGTAAGCTTAAATCGTTATCTGTTGTCGATGAACGATCCCCCCTAACCCCCCTTGATAAGGGGGGAAAACTTCCTTTTAAGGATTCTTCAACTTGAATTAACTGACGGAAAGCGGTAGGAGTTTGATTGAGAATTGTGACTTTTTCTTGACATAATAGCTGATAAAATGCTTCGGGAGAACGCGTCACTAAGTAGGGGACAACTACTAAGCATCCACCATATAACAAAGCTCCCCACATTTCCCACACCGAAAAGTCAAAAGCGTAGGAATGAAATAGAGTCCAGACATCTTGACTATTGAAATTATACCAAGCGTCTGTAGCGGCAAATAATCGCACTACGTTAGAGTGATTGACTAACACCCCTTTCGGTTTACCTGTGGAACCGGAAGTGTAGATAACATAAGCTAAGTTATCTGGGGTGACGGTGTTTTCTGGATTTGACTGGCTGTTTTCGGCAATTTTTTCCCAGTCGGTATCTAAGCAAATAATCGAAGCTTGATGTTGAGGGAGATTTTCTCCTAACTTTTGTTGCGTTAACAGCAATGATAATTGAGCATCTTCTAACATGAAGCTTAACCGTTCACTGGGATATTCCGGGTCAAGTGGTAAATAAGCACCACCGGCTTTTAAAATACCTAATAATCCCACAATCATCTCTAAGGAACGCTCAAGGCAAATGCCGACTAAAGTATCAGGTTTTACCCCCAAAGATTGTAAATAATGTGCTAATTGATTAGCTCGCCGATTTAACTCATTATAGGTTAATTGTTGCTGGGAACAGACCACCGCTACCGCGTCGGGTGTGCGTTTTACCTGTTCCTCAAATAATTGATGAATACACTTATACTCAGGATAGTCAACTTGAGTATTATTCCACTCAATTAATAACTGATTAGTTTCACTTTCTGTCAATAAGGGTAATTGGGAAATCCGCTCTTGAGGATTGGCTACAATCCCCTCTAATAAGTTAATAAAATGCCATGATAGTCGTTCAATAGTGCTACTGTCAAACAAATCAGTATTATATTCCCAGACACCTTTTAAGCCATCATCGGTGTTAACCATTGCTAAGGTTAAATCAAACTTAGCTGTGGTATTTTCCGGTGGCAAATCTGTCACCGTTAATCCCGTCATTGCAATCTCAGACTTGGGTGTATTTTGCAGGACAAAAGCGACTTGAAATAGGGGAGTATGGCTCAAATCCCGTTCCGGTTGCAACGCTTCGACTAACATTTCAAAGGGTAAGTCTTGATGCGCGTAAGCATCCATGGTCACTTCCCGAACACGGGTTAATAACTGACTAAAACTCGGATTATCTGATAAATCCGTCCGCATCACTAAAGTATTCACAAAAAAGCCGATTAAACCCTCAATTTCGCTGCGATTACGGTTAGCAATGGGAGTTCCTACCAAAATATCACCGGAACCTGTATAACGATACAGTAAAGCATCAAAAGCAGCCAACAGCGTCATAAATAATGTCACCCCTTGTTGGTGACTCAATTCAGTCAAAGCTTGGCTAAGTTTGGGGGAAAGGGAAAATTCTTGCTGAGTACCGACAAAGCTTTGCACCGCAGGTCGAGGATGGTCTGTGGGAAGAGATAATAAAGGGGGTGCAGCTGTTAGTTGATTTTGCCAGTAATTTAATTGACTTTGTAGGACATCCCCTTGTAACCATTGTTTTTGCCAAACTGCAAAATCTGCATACTGAATCGGTAAGGGAGCTAAATTTGCGGGTTGATTTTGAGTGTAAGCATTGTATAAGCTGGTCAATTCGTGAATCAACACTTCGATTGACCAACCATCACTAATAATGTGGTGCATACACACTAACAAGAGATGTTCCGTCTCAGATAGCACCACTAAAGTGATTCTGATTAAGGATTCTTTGGCTAAATCAAAGGGTTGAGTCGCTTGTTTTTGCTTTAATTGCTGTGTTTTTTCTGCTTGTTCATGGATGGGTAAATCTTGTAAATCAACGACCGATATTGTCTCCCTTGTTGTTTGAATAACCTGAGTCGGTTGTCCACCAATCGTGACAAAATTAGTCCGTAATACTTCATGGCGATCGCAAATTTCTTGTAAACTTTGTTCTAAGGCCTTTTGATTGAGGTTGCCTCGGAAATGCAACACCATCGGTATATTATATAAAGCGCTATTTGGTTGCAATTGATCTAAAAACCATAAACGCTGTTGAGCAAAAGATAGAGGTAGTTCTGTATCCTTAGTTCTCGGTAAAATGGGGGGTAATGTTAGAGTGAGATTTTGCTGCTGTAATTGTCCAATAAGATGCGCTAATTCGGCTACCGTAGCTGCACCAAATAAACTCCGCAAAGGTAGTTCTATTTTAAATAAACTCCGAATCCGCGAGACTAATTGAGTTGCGAGGAGAGAATGGCCGCCAATTTCAAAGAAATTATCATAAATTCCCACTTGCTCTACTTTGAGTATTTCTGTCCAAATTTGCACCAACATCTCTTCAATTCCATTGCGTGGTGCTACATATTGATCCCGGCGATTCCCTATTTTATCTGGTGCGGGTAAAGCGCGACGATCTACCTTACGATTAGTAGTAAGGGGTAAAGATTCCAGAAAAACAAAAGCTTGAGGAACCATATATAGAGGCAATTTACTGGACAGAAACTGACGCAGTTCACTAATCATCGGTATCCGTTCGTAATGAGCTACTATGTAGGCGACTAAATATTTATCCCCCGGAGTATCTTCGCGAATAATCACACAAGATGTTTGTACATCAATATTTTGGTTAAGTACCGCTTCAATTTCTCCTAACTCAATACGGAATCCGCGAATTTTAACCTGATTGTCAATCCGGCCAAAACATTCAATATTACCATCGGGTAAATAACGCGCTAAATCTCCCGTTTTATACAACCGATTGAAAGCTGCATTAGCAAAGGGATTGTTAATAAATTTTTCAGCAGTTAATTCGGGACGATTCAGATAACCCCGCGCTAAACGAACACCGCATAAATGCAATTCTCCCTTAACTCCAATGGGTACAGGTTGCAGATTTTGATCCAGAACATAGGCTTTTGTGTTAGCAATGGGACGACCAATCAGCACCGAATTGATTTTCTCTGACTGATAATCTAGCAAGTCATGAACTATGGCGGTTACAGACGCTTCTGTGGGTCCATAGACGTTGATACATTGAACCCGTTTCCCGACCATTTGTCGCCAAATATTGACGGTTTCTGGTAACACTGCATCCCCTCCCACAGCGACAACCCGCAGACTGGATGGTACAGTAGCTAATGATTGGGAAACGGCGAGCGCCCATTCATGCCAATAGGCGGGGGTAATATTTAAAACGGTGAGACTTTCTTGTTCGATAAAATCGGCAAAATCAGTCAAAGTTGCAAACATTTGCCCTGGTCTTAAGACCACTGTGCCACCTTTTAACCAGGTTGGAAAAATTTCTTCCGCAGCGACATCAAAACCAAAGGAAGCAAACTGTAAAACGCGATCAGATTCTGTTAAACCGAATACTTCACTAATGCCCCAACTATGGTTAACTAAGGCTTCGTGGGTTAACATTACCCCTTTCGGTTTACCCGTTGAACCAGATGTATATAATAGGCATAGTAGATTTTCTGCTGCTACTTCACTGAAGGGATTTTCTGGACTTTGAACTGTCAATATCTCGGATAATTTATCTAAGACAATTACCCCCACATCTTCTACTGGCAAAGAATCGAGTAAACTTTCTTGAGTTAGCAGTAGAGAAATTTGGGCATCTTCTGCCATGTAGGTTAACCGTTGCTGGGGATAATCGGGATCTAAAGGGACATAAGCTCCCCCAGCTTTGAGAACGGCTAATAATCCGACAATTACCAACAGCGATCGCTCTAGATAAATGCCAACTAAAACTTCTGAACTTACTCCCAAAGATTGTAAATAATGGGCTAGTTGATTGGCTTGAATATTTAACTGTTGATAGGTTAATTCTTGACCTTCAAATACCACTGCTACGGCATTCGGTGTTCGTTCTGCTTGTTCTTCAAATAAATGATGAACACATTGATGGAAAGGATAATCTTTTTCCGTCGCATTCCAATCTTTTAATAATTGTTGTGACTCTACCTCTGTTAACAAGGGTAGTTGGGAAATTTGCTGTTGAGGGTTAGCAACAATTGCTTCTAGCAATGTCACAAAATTCCCCGCCAATCGTTCAATGGTGCTACGCTCAAATAGGTCTGTATTATACTCCCATACACCCCTTAATCCTCTATCAGTATTTTCCATTGCCAAGGTTAAATCAAACTTAGCCGTTGCATTTTCTGTTAACAAGGGACTGGCAGTTAATCCTATTAATTCTAACTGGGATAGGGGTTCATTTTGCAGTAAAAAGTCCACTTGAAAGAGGGGAGCATGGCTTAAATCTCGTTCTGGTTGTAAGACTTCTACTAACATCTCAAAAGGCAAATCTTGATGAGTGTAAGCATCCATTGCCATTTCTCGAACGCGAATTAATAACTCATTAAAACTAGGATTGCCTGACAAATCAGTTCGTAAAACTAAAGTATTGACAAAAAAGCCGATTAATCCTGCCAATTCACTGCGATTACGGTTAGCAATAGGAGTTCCAATTAAGATGTCTTCCTGTTCCGTATAACGGTAAAGCAAGACATCAAAAGCTGTTAACAGGGTCATAAATAAGGTGACACCCTGTTCTTGAGTCAGTTGGGTGAGTTTTTGACTTAATTCCCAGGAAAGGGTAAAGGGAAGATGGGCACCAGCAAAACTCTGTACAGCTGGTCGAGGTCGGTCTGTGGGAAGGGATAATAACGCGGGAGCATCTGCTAACTGTTTTTGCCAGTAATCTAATTGACGTTGCAGAATATCTCCCTGTAACCACTGTTTTTGCCAAAGAGTGTAATCACCGTACTGAATCGGTAACGGACTTAAAGATGAGGGCTGATTTTGAATGTACGCGTTATAGAGGTCGGTTAATTCCTGAAGAAATACCCCCATTGACCAGCCATCACTGACAATGTGGTGCATACAGACTAACAAGATGTGTTCCGTTTCAGATAACACGACTAAAGTGGTTCTGATTAAGGGTTCACTTGCTAAGTCAAACGGTTGAATCGCTTGGTTTTGTGCTAACTCTTGGGAGACAATTACTTTTTCACTGCTAGATAAATGCTGTAAATCAACTACCGTAACTGTCCAGGTTCGCGTTTGTATAACCTGGGTAGGGATACCATCAACGCTAATGAAGTTAGTCCTTAAGGCTTCATGGCGATCACAAATTTCTTCTAAACTCTGGATTAAGATTTGTGAGTTTAAAGTTCCCTCTAAACGCAAGGCTAGGGGGATATTATAAAAAGAACTATTGGACTCAAATTGATCTAAAAACCAAAGACGAGTCTGAGCAAAAGATAAGGGTAATTCTGCTGTTTTGTCCCTAGGTAAAATCGGCAGTTCAGTGAGTTGTTCTCGTTCCGAAATCCGTTTTATTTCCTGTGCTAATTCGGCGATTGTCGGTGCAACAAATAACTCCCGTAAGGGCATTTCTACCTGAAAAGCCTCACGGATGCGCGAAATTAGTTGAGTTGCTAATAATGAATGTCCGCCTAACTCAAAGAAGTTGTCGTGAATCCCCACCTGTGCAACTTTTAGGACTTTTACCCAAATCGAGGATAATATCTCCTCAATCGGGTTACGCGGCGCAACGTATTGTTCTTCGCTTTGGAATTCGGGAGCAGGTAAGGCACGACGATCAATCTTACCGTTAGGCGTTAAGGGTAGGGATTCCAAAATGACAAAGGCACTAGGAATCATATACTCTGGTAACTTAGCTTTCAGAAACTGCCGCAATTCATTAACAGTAAGCAAACTTTGCTCTTGTTGGGCAGAAATCCCCTCTGCTTGGGGGACAATGTAGGCAACTAAACGTTTCTGATTTGTCTCATCTTCGCGGGCAATAACAATAGCTGTCTTGACTGCGCTGTGCTGACTGAGAATGGTTTCAATTTCTCCTAATTCAATGCGGAAACCCCGAATTTTTACTTGATTATCAATCCGTCCTAAATATTCGAGATTACCGTCAGGTAAATAACGTGCTAAGTCTCCCGTTTTATAGAGACGAGAATCTGGGGAATTACTAAAAGGATTAGGAATAAATTTTTCTTGTGTTAATTCGGGACGGTTAAGATAACCTCTTGCTAATCCTGCTCCACTGATGTGTATTTCCCCTGGAATACCTACAGGTACTGGTTGAAGATTGGAGTCTAAAATGTAGATTTGTGTGTTAAATATTGGGCGACCAATGGAAATTTTTTGATCATCAGGACTACATTTAGCGATTGTAGCACAAACGCTAGTTTCTGTTGGCCCATAAGCATTAAAGAAGTTTCTATCAGCAGACCATTGTTTAATTAGTTCCTCTGAACAAGCTTCTCCAGCGACAATTATTGTTTGTAACTTCGGCAATTCTGACTCAGGTAAAACTGTCAGTGCTGATGGTGGTAAGGTAATATGAGTAATCCCACAATCCTGTAATTTTTCAATTAACGGTGTCCCCGGCATCAAAGACTCTTTTGTTCCTAAATAAAGTGTTGCTCCTGCTCCCATAGCCATCAAAATTTCCGAGATACAAGCATCAAAACTGAAGGAGGCAAATTGGAGAACACGACTATCAGAATGCAGTCCAAAAGTTTGAATTTGAGATTGCGCTAGATTACATAGCCCTTTATGTTCTACCATCACCCCTTTAGGTTTTCCTGTTGTGCCGGAAGTGTAAATTACATTGGCTAAATTAAAGGGAGTTAAGGGATTACTCAGGTTATCCGGGCTGTTTTGCTCAATTTCTTGCCAGATTTTTTCTAAAATCAATAGGTTAGCCTCATACCTGGGAAGTTGCTCCACCAGATGCTCTTGAGTTAGCAAGACTTTTACCTGAGAATCTTCTAACATAAAACTAAAGCGTTCTTGAGGATATTCTGGGTCAAGAGGGACATAAGCACCACCCGCTTTTAATATCCCCAATAATCCTACAATCATCTCTAAAGAACGTTCTACACAAATCCCCACTAATTCATCAGGTTTAACACCTAAAGATTGCAAATAATACGCTAACTGATTAGCTCGACAATTTAACTCATTATAGGTTAATTCTTGCTCTTCAAATACCACCGCTACAGCATTAGGAGTTCGTTCAACTTGTTCCTCAAATAACTGATGAATACACTTATCAACTGGATAATCTACCTCAGTATTATGACCGTCAATCAATAACTGTTGTTGTTCAGATTTAGTTAACAAAGGTAATTGAGAAATCCGCTCACTCGGATTAGCAATAATTCCCTCAATTAGAGCCAGAAAATGACCGTTCATTCTCTCAATAGTCTCACCATTAAATAGGTCAGTATTATATTCCCAATGTGCAGTCAATCCAGCTTCTTTTACCTGTATAAACAAACTTAGATCAAACTTAGCCTTTTTAAATTCCAAAGGCTGAGGGGTGGCTTTTATTCCCTCTAAATCCATTTCATTTAGAACTTCATTATCTAGTCCAAACATCACCTGAAATAAAGGAGTATAACTCATATTTCTTTCAGGTTGTAATGCTTCTACTAACATTTCAAAGGGTAAATCTTGATGGTCGTAAGCATCTGTTGCCGTCTTTCGTACCTGTTTTAATGCCTCGCTAAAACTGGGATTTCCTGCTAAATCTGTTCTTAAGACTAGGGTGTTGACAAAAAAGCCGATTAACCCAGCTAATTCGCTACGAGTACGGTTAGCGATGGGAGTACCGACTAAAATATCTTCTTGTCCCGTATAACGATAGAGTAGAACCTTAAATGCGGTCAAGAGGGTCATAAATAAGGTGACACCTTTTTCACGACTCAGCTTATTTAAGTCTTGACTGAGTTCTGGGGAAAGAATACCATTTATCTGATCTCCCTCAAAACGTTGTTCCGGAGGCCTTGGACGATCTGTCGGTAGATGTAATAAGGCGGGTGCTGCTGCTAACTGTTTTTGCCAGTAATTTAACTGATTTTGTCGGATTTCTCCCTGTAAATACTCCCTCTGCCAAATTGCAAAGTCGGCATACTGGATCGGTAACTCTGGTAAAAGAGGCTCTAAACCTTTAGTATAGGCATTATAAAGGGTTGTCAATTCCTCAATAAATACCCCCATTGACCAACCATCAGAGACAATATGGTGCAGACAAATCAGCAAGAAATATTCTGTGTCTGATAACTTGAGTAGGGTGGCTCTAATTAGGTAGTCATTGGCTAAATCAAAGGGTTGATGGCTGTGAATTTCTAGCCATTTTTTTATTTCCTGATCTTCTCGATATTTTGGGCTGTCTTTCCCATTGACAAGCGTTAATTGCCAATTACTTTCTGGTTTAATTACTTGTACAGGATTTCCCTCAACCGTGGCGAAATTTGTGCGGAGGGACTCATGGCGCTGAATAATTTTTTGTAAACTTTTTTCGAGTATATCTGCCTGAAGATCCCCCGCTAAATGCAAGGCAAGAGGAACGTTATAGAAAGAACTGTTGGGTTCTAATTGATCTAGGAACCATAAACGCTGTTGGGCATAGGATAGGGGTAATTCTTCAAAATTCATTTTCTTTTTCTTGGTAAAATAGTTGGAACGATGTTATCAGATTTTTCCTGTTTTAACTGTTCAATCCCTTGGGCTAATTCAGCTAGGGTTGCTGTGTTGAATAACTGACGTAGGGGAAGCTCAATTTTCAGGCGATCGCGGATCTGTGCTACTAATTTAGTGGCTAGTAGGGAATGTCCTCCCAGTTCAAAGAAGTTATCATTGATGCCCACTTTCTCTACTTTTAGAATTTCTGACCAAACATTTACTAATATATCCTCAATCGGGTTACGCGGCGCAACATATTTTTCTGATGGTTCGCTACTAGATTCTGATGGGGGTAAAGCACGACGGTCTATTTTACCATTAGCAGTAAGGGGTAAGGCATCTAAAATAACGAAAGCATTAGGAACCATGTAACTGGGTAATTTAGCTTTCAGAAATTGCCGTATTTCGTTAATGGTAATCGTTTTTTCCGATTGTGGCACAATGTATGCCACAAGACGTTTATCTCCTGTTGTATCATCCCTCACTATTACTACTGTTTCCCAAATCTGGGGATGAGATGCTAATAATGCTTCGATTTCCCCCAACTCAATCCGAAAACCCCGAATCTTAACTTGATTGTCAATGCGTCCTAAATATTCTAATTCTCCCTTAGGTAAATAACGCGCTAAATCTCCTGTTTTATATAATTTTGCTCCTCCTTGAGTTCCCCCCTTATTAAGGGGGGTTGGGGGGATCACTTCATCCTTCTCAAAAGAATTAGGGATAAATTTCTCTTGAGTTAATTCGGGACGATTAAAATAACCCCTAGCTAACCCGACACCGCCAATATGTAATTCTCCGGCTACCCCCAC
>NZ_JADBSA010000128.1:0-8137 GCF_020246945.1 Microcystis sp. M113S1
AATGCTCAAAAAGCAGTCTTTCTATCGGGAGCATGGGGTATTAGAAATGTTTTTCTATGACCCAGACTCCCATGATTTCTGGGGATTGGTGCGGGCCAATCAGCAAGAGGATTTTTTCCCGGTAACGGCCTTGAATTTTCCCTGGACTTCCCCAATCCTAGGCATTCGCTTTGAGATGTTTGAAGAGGGTTTAGAGGTCTTTTATCCCAATGGGGAACGATTTAAAGACCCTGAAACCCTCTTTGAGGAACGCGACCAAGCACAACAAGAACGCGATCGCGCTTTTGCCCGATTACGGGAATTGGGCATTGATCCGACCGAGTTGTGACTATAATTAATCTTCAGCGGAGATACCGTCATCTTCCACCACCGCTTCGGTGATAGGAGAGGGCGGAATTTCCGTTAAGGGAGATAAATCGGCAGGGGGGGCCACCACGCGATCGAGTTTTAGGGTTAAATAACGAATAACCTCATCACTTAAACGCATGGCCCGTTCCATGGGGGCGACTTGTTTGCCGGTTGCCTGATAATTCATCTGCACATAGACACCATCATTGAGTTTTTTGATGGGATAGGCCAGACGTTTTTTACCCCACACCTTAACTTGAATGTCTGTGGCGCTGTGTTCGCCAATCAGAGTCCGATAACGTTCCACTTGTTGCTGAACGACTTCTTCCCCTAAATCGGGACGGAGAATGTAAAGAGTTTCGTAGTTATTGCTCATCTCAGAATCCTTATGGACTAGAAGGCTTCTTTGTCAAGGCCAGGAGTTAATTGATTTTCATAACTCTCTAGCTTTTAATAAAGAAGCAAGGATATATGATCATACTACTATCCGAGAGTCGATCGCTAGTCATTCCCAGAAAAATATGGCGCAACGCTATGTACGAGTGAAACATCGTCAAGGACAAATCTTCTACGGACTGTTACAGCTAAACCGTAGCGTTGCCGTCTTTGATGCCCCTCCCTGGCAAGGAGGGCAACTAACCAAACTAGAATTAGAATCTGATAGCTACCAACTATTAGCCCCCTGTTTCCCGTCGAAAATTATTGCCGTGGGCAAAAATTACCGCGCCCACGCCGCCGAGATGGGAACACCTGTACCAGAAGAACCGCTTTTATTTCTCAAGCCACCGACGACAATTATTGCCGATGGTGAACCGATTTTTTATCCGCCCCAATCCCAAAGAGTGGATTATGAGGGAGAATTGGCATTAATTATCGGAGAAACCGCCAAAAACTGCACCACAGCCCAGGCCAGAAGCAAAATCTGGGGTTATACCATTGCTAACGATGTCACCGCTAGGGATTTACAGAAAAAAGATAGCCAATGGACGCGGGCGAAAGGATTTGACAGTTTTTGTCCCCTCGGCCCTTGGATTGTCCGGGAATTGAGTATCGGGGCCCAATTAACCACTTTTCTCAATGATGGCAGCGAACCCAAACAAAGCAGTTATCTCAGTGATATGGTTTTTCCCCCCGATGTCTTGGTGGCTTATATCTCCCAAGTGATGACCCTGCTGCCGGGGGATGTGATTTTAACGGGAACTCCCGAAGGAATCGGAGCGATGCAGGTGGGGGATAAGGTTCGGGTGGAAATAGAAGGCATCGGGGTTTTGGAAAATAGCGTCATGGCAGCAGAAATCAATTAGCGATAATTAACAATGCGGGCGAATACGGCGGGGTCTAGACTCGCCCCACCGACTAAAGCCCCGTTTATCTGCGATTGAGCCATAATTTCATCGATATTATCGGGTTTTACCGAACCACCGTACTGAATGGTTACTTCGGGATTATCTAATTGTTGCCGAATCAAACCGATAACGCGGTTCGCTTCCTCGCTTTCGCAGGTTTCCCCCGTGCCAATCGCCCAGATGGGTTCGTAGGCGATAACGAGGTTTTTTTGGTCAACATTGACTAAACCTGCTTGAATTTGCTTGATAATTACCTTTTCTGTTTCTCCGGCATCTCTTTGGGCTTTACTTTCTCCCACACAGATAATCGGGATTAAACCTTGTTTTTGGGCAGATATAACCCTTAAATTGACGGTTTCATCGGTTTCGCCGAAATATTGCCGGCGTTCACTGTGACCGATAACCACATAGTGAACCCCAATTTCGGTTAACATATCCGCCGAGATTTCGCCCGTATAAGCCCCCGATTTTTCCCAGTGGACATTTTGCGCCCCCAGACGGATACGACCACCGTGGAGGGTTTTAGAGAGGACAGCTAAAGCGGTGAAAGGCGCGCAAAGAACTACTTCTCGGTCGTCGGGGGTTTCCTCTAGATGGGATTTAAAATCTTGCAAAAACTCCAAAGCTTCTCTTTGGGTTTTGTACATTTTCCAGTTACCTGCAATAACAACTTTCGGCACAGCTTAATTAATTTAGTAGATTTGATAATTTATGGTACATTTTACTGTAAGCCTTTTTGTTACCCTAAGCAAGATCACCGATAATCGCTGTTTGTCGTGAACAGATTTCTTTAATACTTTTACCTGTACCTAGGGCTGGCTGAATAAATCTAAAAACTTTGTTGGATAAGGCTTTTAGACTTTTTTTCCCTCAAAAAGTGCCGACCATTGGAGTGATCGGGGGTAAAATTCCGGGACTTTTTCCCTGAAAATTAGGTAACTGACTACCTCAAAATCGGTAAAACCCTACACCCTACACCCTACACCCCACACCCTGCCCCCACGAAAAACTTTTTGCCGCAGACCCTACCTATGCCCTAGTCCCCTACCAAATCCTCATGCGAACCTTAGCGATCGGCGATATTCATGGTTGCTCGAAAGCTCTAGATCACTTGCTAGAGATCGTCAATCCCAAACCGCAAGATACTTTAATCACCCTCGGTGATTACGTTAATAAGGGCAGAGACTCGAAAGGGGTGATCGATCGCTTGATTTCCCTACATAAACAGGGAAATTTGATTCCCCTCAAAGGTAATCACGAGATTATTATGCTGCAAGCCCGTCATAACCCCCTCAAACAGCGTCTCTGGTTAGAAAAAGGCGGTAAAGCCACGCTAAAATCCTATAGCGAAGGCCACCTGATTAAAATTCCTGAATCTCACTGGGATTTTTTAGGAAAAGTCTGTATAAATAGCTACGAAACTGCAAATCATTTATTTGTTCACGCTGGTCTCGATCCCCATCTACCCCTGGCCAGACAACCAGAATACAAACTCTTTTGGGAGAAATTTCAAGATCCAGCCGCCCATAGTTCGGGAAAAACCATGATTTGTGGTCATACCAGCCAAAAAAGCGGTAAACCGATTAATCTCGGCCATGCCATTTGTATCGATACTTGGGCCTACGGTAAAGGCTGGTTAAGTTGTTTAGATGTGGAAACGGGGAAATTGTGGCAGGTTAACCAGGGAGGAAATTTTCGGATTAGCCATATTCAAGATTATTATCGTCCATCCTCTCTACGTCAGGACATTAAGGACGGTTCGCCGATTTTTGGCGGTTCACTCTTGTCAAGAGCGGCAGCAATGACATTTAAGGGCAAATAACTGGGATAAACTCCCTCGCGAGCGCGTTTAATATCCGTTTCCTCTAGGGGAAGTTGGTATTTAATCGCAATTGCCTTGAGGATATCGGCGCGATCGATCACTCCCGCTACGGCGGAGGCTGGTGTTAACACCGTGATCATTCGGTCCGGGATGGTTTCCAATTTCTGCACCACCGTCACTAAGGGGGTTTTTTCCTCAACATTGGGAATTTCTGCGAGGGGATGGGCAATATCAAGCAGTTGTTTTTCTGACCAGAAACTCCGCTCGATCGCCTGTAAATCTTCCACCCGAATTAATCCCCGATAACGTCCCTCGGACGCAGCAAAATAAGCAGTATTGGCGGCTGCTTGGTCTAAAACGTATTCTTGGGCGAATTCCTCTAGGGTTTGATGGGCGTTTAAAACCCGCCAATTTCTGCTCATCACCTCTCCCGCTGTGAAATTGAGGAGACTTTGCTGTAAATTAGTCAAATTATCGTAGGCGCGGGCATTTCTGAGGATAAACCAGCCTATTAATCCTAACCAAGCACCCCCCACAGCTGCCGTCAAGAGAACCAAGAAAATCCCCAAAATAATCCCCAACCAACCGATTAATTGACCACTGATCGCAGCCCAATGTAAACCTTTCCAGCGATCGCCAGTTGCTTGCCAGACGATTGCTTTGAAAATTTGACCCCCATCGAGGGGTAAACCGGGGATAAGATTAAATAGAGCCAAAAACAGGTTAATTATCGCTAAATGCCCGCATATATAGGTTAAATTAGCGTTTAAATAGGGTAAGTGACTGGCTAGGGATAAGAGACAAAACAGGAGAAAACTGACGAGGGGTCCAGCGATCGCTACTTGCAGGGCCTGGGGAGGAGTCCGAGATTCTCGATCGATCGAGGCCATACCTCCAAAGAGAAACAGGGTAATGGAATTGACCTGGATGCCTTGGGAACGAGCCATGAAACTATGACCTAATTCGTGGAGTAAAACCGAGATAAACAGCAATAAAGCCATGATTAAACCAAGTAACCACGCTAAAACAGAACTCTGGGCGGCCAGAGACTGAATTTCTGCATCAGTGGCATTGAGCAGGGTGACAAAAGCCAGAATCAAAAACCACGAGGAATCAATATAGATAGGAATGCCCAATAAAGAGCCGATTCGCCAATTTGTACGCATAATTTTCAGTGGGGAAGTGGGGAAATGGGGAAATGGGGAAATGGGGAAATGGGGAAATTCAACTAAAACCCTAACCCCTAACCCCTAACCCCTAACACCTGTCCCCTTTTAGGACATTTGGAAAATAAAAGTCATTTTGTCCCCTTTACCGAGGGAAATGCGATCGCCAGCCCGGAGACGATGACGATTGCCGGGGGGTAGGGGGTTGTGATTAACGTAGGTTCCGTTAGCGCTGCCGCTGTCTTCGAGGTAATAGATGCCCGCTTCGACGCGGATATCGGCATGAACCCGGGAGACGATATCAGAATCGGGAAAACCGGAAACATCGATATCGGGGGGAATGCGATCGTTAGGTTTGCCGATATGAATTACCGATAGATGTAGGGGTAATTCAATTTTGCTATCGGTTTGCAGGTGCTGCAGACTAGCTATTTCCGTCTGTAAGCGGGTGGCAGCCGGAACTGGTGGAGGAGCAACAGGAGGAGGTGCGATCGAGGCGACGGTGGGTGTAGGGACTGGTGGGACGGGTTCCGGTTCCGGTTCCGGTTCCGGTTCGGCCTCGGCCTCGGCTGCCACCATGGCAAGGGAATTAGGCTGTAAATTGTAGCCACACTGACCGCAAAAGGTGGCATCAGTTTGGATGGTTGCCCCACAACTAGGACAGGAAGACATCCGCGGCAGGGGAGTGTAACAGGCCTCGCATTGACTGGCCTCATCGGGGTTAGTATGTTCGCAATTAGGACAAACGATCATTGTTTAAGGAAAAAGGAAAAAGTTAAAAAGCAGATTAGGGGTTCGGTTTTAGGGTGTTAGGGTTTTGGGGTTTTATGGTGTTGGGGTGTTGGGGTGTTAGGGTTTTAGTTGAAATTCCCCCATTTCCTCATTCCCCCATTTCCCCATTCCCCTATTCTCTAGACAAAAGAGGAACCAGCGGCCGCATCGAGTAACCAATATAATTCCCCGGCCGGGGGGTGGATGAGACGAGAAGGATAGGAGAAAGAGTCACCATAGGCAGAGAAAATCTCATGTAGAGCGGGGCGTTTACTTTCGCCGGCAGCGATAAAGATCACACAACGGGCCTGATTGATCAGGGGAACGGTAAAAGTTAAGCGGGGATTGCCGTCTTTCTCGCCGACGGTGATACAGCGATCGCTCACCGTTAAAGCTGCCGTGTGGGGAAAGAGAGAGGCGGTGTGACCATCATCGCCCATTCCCAATAAAATCAGGTCAAAAACGGGAAAATCGGGAGAATTGACCCCAAACCATTGGCGGAGATGATCATCGTATTTTTGGGCGGCCAGCTGGGGATCGGGGTCATCCGTGGGCATAGGATGAATATTAGCGGCCGGGATCGGTATGCGATCGAGCCATGCTAACCGGGCCATGCGTTGATTACTGTCAGGATGCTTGGGACTAACGTAGCGCTCATCTCCCCAGAAAACGTGAATTTTTGACCAGTCGAGGGGTTGAGAGGATAAAGCCTCGTAGAGAGGTTTCGGGGTACTACCGCCGGACAGAGCGATCGTAAAATAGTCCTGTTGGTCGAGGCTGGTTGTGATTTTTTCCAGAACCAGCGCCAGAGATTTTGCGATCAGAGCTTGTTTATCAGCTAAAACTTCCACCAATTTCTGCATGGGTTTTGTTATCAACTCAGGGGGCTGTCTTTACTATAGGCTAACCATTCAGGACTCATCTGAGAGCTTGGGAAAATTTTATTCTTTGAAAGGGATTAAGTTTACCGATACCATATTGAGGTAATATTTCTAGAGTCGATTCTCGAAAGGGGTTGACAAGCAGAACAATTTAACCATAGTGTTGGGCAGGAGGTCGAGCAAGAGTTAATTAGAAATTGCAGTTTGTCAGAGTGCCTCTCGGCAAAATCCTTCTGGGAACCCCCAGCGAGAACTTTTAAACAGACTAATGAATCTATTCATTGACATACCATTACAGAAACAGCGATGAACAGTTTTACTTCTTTGTCCCTGAAATTAACGGGATTGGTTTTCATTATTTCCTTCCTTTTGGATGGGTTTATCCTGCCGCTGCCCTATCGATTCAGTCAATCCCAATGGCAGGTAGGGTTCGTCACCACCTTTGTCGATCGAGGAATTGTTCCTCTCCTGGGTATCGTTATCGTTTTAATCGCTTACTGGATTGACTCTAACAATAAAAAAGATGTCATTCCTAGAAAATCCCGCTTTGAATTGCGTTGGCCGATTTTTATTCTTTCCACACTGTTGGGTTTAGTTTTTCTGTTGATGATTCCTGTTCATATCAATAATATCAACCAGATTAAAAACAACGCTTTGACTCAAATTGAACAGGGTGTTGATCAAGGGGAGGGACAAATTCAAGCTTTCTTAGCCCAGTTAAATACTCTATCGCAAAATCCCCAACTATTAGAACAGGAGATCTCTCAGAGAAATCAAGTAATTGAAACTGGTCGTTTCCAAGGACAACCGATCAACACGGAACAGTTACAGACCCTACGTCAACAAAGAGAACAATTAACTAATTTACGGGATTTATCCAAAAAACCGAAGGAGTTTAAACAGCGATTAGATGAGATCAAAAATCAGCTACAAACTCAGCTGCAAGAGCGGCGAAAACAGGCAGAAAGCCAAGCTAACTTAGAGGCTTTGAAACAGTGGTTAAGAATTGGTATTCAAAGTATGTTGCTATCGATTTGCTATAGTTTGATCGGTTGGTTAGGCATTCGAGAACTAGGTAGTATGAAAAAACCCACCGCCTAAGAAGGGGGTTTATCTTAATGATGAAGTATAAAGTTTTCGTTTTCGGGAGTCAGAATTCTCCGAGTCAGGAGACGAGCGCACACAAGAGCATACTTCATCCTTATGATCAAATCTGTAACTACTTAAATATTCAGCCACAGGGTATCATTTGCTGATGCCCTTTTATTTATTAAACCTCTTGCATAATTAATTTTTGGTGGTTCAAAAACGTCTTATAAGCTGTTCGTAATTTAAATTGCTTGGGCCAGACGAGGCACTCTTGCACTCATGCAAGAGGCAAAGGGCAACACCCCCCAACCCTAGTAGGGCTGTTTCATTCTCCGAATCTAATTCTTTTTTTTGCTACCTTTAATCGCTTATGCGGTAAGCAAAGCACGACGTTTTTAAAAATTTTCAGCTATTTATTCCGAGAAATCGACTTAAAACGTTGGCAGATAAGGATTTGAGATAATGACATTTGAGAGAATGAAACGACCCTAAAGAGGGGGGGAGATTCGGCTAATCTAAGAATAAGCGGTTTAAATACGTCTTAGCTTAATACTAAATCCTGTTTAAAAGGCATAGTGGGACTTAAACAAATTTCAAGCCCAAACAAAGCCTAAACTGGCTTTGTAAGCGGCAAACACATCCCGATTCTCGGTCAGCCACTCAAAGAAACGGAAAGACATCGCTGTCCGAAAAGCTTCCAAGGCTTCCACAAAA
>NZ_JADBSA010000129.1:0-11751 GCF_020246945.1 Microcystis sp. M113S1
TTCTGTAATGGTTAATTCTTTAAAAGGGGTTTCTAGTCGTAGGTATGGACAAGCTGGCTATCCTAAACCCTATGGGAAAGATGCTCTTTGGTCTCCTAGTTATTTTGTTTCTTCTGTAGGAGGTGCAACCCTGGAAGTTCTTAAGTGCTATATTAAAGATCAAGAAAAGCCGTCGTAAAACGACGGGGTTTTAACCCAAATTTTCGATAAACCGCAGGATTTTTCCGAGAATTTACTTTATGGTTTACCCGATCCCGCCTGAAGATAATCTACCGCAAAAATTTCCGAAAATTCCCTTAGATCGTCGCGCCTATGCTTTCCTAATCGACTTTGCCTCGATCTGGTTTTTAAGCTCCTTTGCTAATAGTGCGCCTGTACTGCAACTCTTCCTTTTTCTCCTGATTTGGTGGTGTTTGCGGGTGTTATTGGTAGCGCAGAATCAGGGTCAGAGTTTAGGCCGTTGGGCCTTGGATATGAAGATCATCGATCTACGACTTCAGCGTTTACCCGGAATTTTGGAGTTAAGCAAACGAGAGGCGATCGCTGGTGGGGGGGCAGCTTTAATGATGTTAGGGTTAAATACTTTTTTTGGCAATCCTTTAAGTTTGATTTTACTATCTTCGCCCCTTTTCGCCGATTGTGGTATGGCGATCGGTGATGAGCAATTTAACCAAGCTTTCCACGATCGCATCGGTGGCACGATTGTTATTCCCACCCGTCGAGGTTTTTCTCTCGATCTACGTTTAAGAAGGCTTTGGTATCAAATTAAGGGCAGAATGAGAAGATAAATACCAGTTATCAGTGATCAGTTATCAGTTTTAAGTTTTAAGTGAGCAGTATTAAATAGCAGTTTCCCAGTATCTTTTCACTGTTTACTGTTTACTGATCACTGAAAAAGGCGGGATCGGCCGGGATCGAACCGGCGGCCTAGCGCTTAGGAGGCACTCGCTCTATCCAACTGAGCTACGACCCCAATTTTTTCCCTAACCATGATAAGCCATCCACGGCTAAAGTGTTGATTGCCGTGGATTATTTAGGGTTTTTTTTGGGGGGGTAATCTCGACTAATCCAGCAGAAAACGCCTCGATACCCACCTAGTTTCTGTTTTATGGTCGTGACCTTGGCAGTATGTTAATTTTATTTGCCCTTGAAGGCTTTTCTAAAATTCTTGCGATAGGCAGGATGAACAGCGAAGAGCAGCGGCCAGAACAGTGTTAGAGCTAGACGATTGGGTAAACTGGAACTAAAGTTAGTGCTTCTGTACCCATTCCAGAATTTCCAACCACCGGCACCATAAACAATTATTAAGATAAAAATAACCAGTCTCATGCCATCTCATCCTTAGATTTAGACAATTCACATCTCCTATTTTAAGCTTTGGTTTTGCCGACTTGGGAAAAGAAAATATTGTCCTCAATCGGGGGGACGGTGTTAGAATGCCGGTTAGGGACTAGCTTGATCGATGTCGGGAAACTAAAGCCAGAATTTGAAAAAAATATTTAAAAACGGCGAAAAGATAGCCTTGGGAGGAAATTATGCGAGCGGTACTAATGGCAGGTGGTTCGGGGACAAGATTACGTCCGCTTACTTGTGATCTTCCCAAACCGATGGTCCCGATTCTCAACCGTCCGATCGCCGAACATATTATCAATTTGCTACGAAAGCATGACATTACCGAAATTATCACCACCCTGCACTATCTCCCCGATGTCATGCGCGACTACTTTCAAGACGGCAGCGACTTTGGGGTAAAAATTACCTACGCTGTGGAGGAGGATCAACCCCTAGGCACCGCAGGATGTGTGAAAAATATTGCCGAATGGTTAGATGATACCTTTCTGGTGATTAGTGGCGATAGTATCACCGATTTTGACCTGCAAAAAGCGATCGCATTCCACAAAAGTAAAAACTCGAAAGCAACCCTTGTCCTGACGCGGGTTCCCAATCCGATCGAATTTGGGGTAGTGATTACCGACAAAGAAGGCAGAATTCGCCGTTTTATCGAAAAACCATCCACCAGCGAGATTTTTTCCGATACTGTCAACACCGGAACCTATATTCTCGAACCAGAAGTCCTCGATTATCTCCCCTACAAAGAAGAAGCCGACTTTTCTAAAGATTTGTTTCCGCTGCTGCTGCAAAGGGGCGAACCTATGTATGGTTATGTGGCCGATGGTTATTGGTGCGATGTCGGTCATCTGGAGGCCTACCGAGAAGCGCAATACGACGCTTTATCCGGCAAAGTTAACCTAGAATTTCCCTATCGAGAAAAATCCCCCGGGGTGTGGGTCGGTACTAATATTTATATCGATCCTAGCGCCCACATTGAGGCCCCGGTCATGATCGGCAATCATTGCCGCGTTGGTGCAAATGTTCTGATCGAGAGGGGTTCGGTTATCGGCGATAATGTCACCATCGGTGCTGGTTCCGATCTGAAACGTCCCATCCTCTGGAATGGTGTGGTGATCGGGGATGAGGTCAATTTAGTCGCTTGTACGATCGCTAGGGGAACCAGAATCGATCGACGGGCCCAGGTACACGAAGGTGCGGTGATCGGACAATTATCGATCGTGGGGGAAGAAGCGCAGATCAATTCTGGGGTCAGAGTCTGGCCGAGTAAACAGATCGAATCGGGAGCCATCCTCAATATTAACCTGATTTGGGGAAATACTGCCCATAAAAACCTCTTTGGTCAACGAGGAGTATCGGGCCTGGCTAACATCGATATCACGCCCGAATTCGCCGTTAAACTGGGGGCAGCCTACGGTTCCATCCTCAAACCGGGGTCAACGGTAATCGTCTCCCGGGATCAACGTAGTGTCTCGCGCATGGTCAGTCGATCGCTGATTGCCGGTTTAATGTCCGTGGGGGTTAATATCCAAAACCTACAAGCGAATGCTTTACCGATTTCGCGGACTTTAGTGGCTAAATTAAACGTAGTCGGTGGAATTCACGTTCGCATTCATCCCGATCGCCCGGATTTTCTCTTAATCGAGTTTTTAGACGAAAAAGGGATTAATGTTTCCAAAGCGAGGGAAAAGAAAATCGAAGGGGCCTATTTCAAAGAAGATCTGCGACGGGTGGGAATGCAGGAAATCGGCAGTATGTCCTATCCGGCTGATATTCTCGATAATTACCGCAAAACCTTTGAAACTCAGCTAAATGTGGAGGCTATTCGCAATAGTGGTTCCAAAATCGTCATCGATTACGCCTACGGAGTATCGGGAGCAATTTTACCAGAATTACTGGCCAAATTTGGCTGTGATGCCGTGGTTCTCAATGCCAGTTTACGTCAGAATGCCCTTTCCATGCAGGAAAGAGAGTTACTAATCCATCAATTGGGCCATGTGGTGGAGGCCCTGAAAGCGAACTTAGGCGTACAAGTTTCGGCAAACGGGGAACAATTAGTCCTCGTCGATGAGAGTGGTTTATCGATTCGCGGGGAACAATTAACTGCTCTAATGGTGAATACAATTCTGACCGCCCATCCTCGCGGTACAGTGGTAGTGCCGGTTCATGCTTCTAGTGCCGTGGAACAGATCGCGCGTCGTCACGATGGCCGGGTGGTGCGGACAAAAGCCAGTCCTAGCGCTTTAATGGAAGGATGTCAAACCAATCCTAATGTGGTTTTAGGAGGATCTGGGCAAACTGGCTTTATTTTTCCGCAATTACATCCCGGTTTCGATGCCATGTTCAGCGTGGCGAAACTTTTGGAGATGTTAACCATTCAGGAACGTTCTCTAGCTCAGGTGCGGGCCGAGTTACCGCGCATTTATAATAAAAGTACGGCGGTGCGCTGTCCTTGGAAAGTAAAGGGTTCTCTGATGCGCTATCTGGTGGAAACTCACGCTACTGATAATCTAGAGTTGATCGATGGGGTGAAGGTGATTAATCCCCTTAATGATGACTGGGTATTGATTTTACCCGATGCTGGAGAACCTTTAGTGCATATCTACGCTAACAGTGAGCAGCGCGAATGGGTCGATCGGACAATTAAAGAATATCGTCATCGTGTGCAGCATTTCGTCGAACATTACCAAGGCGAAATAGTGATGATTTAAGAGTTTTTTACCCCATTAGCCGGCGAAACTTGACTATCAGGTTTTTTTTGACCTAAAAGGTGGCGTAGCCCTGTAGATGCTCATTTTTCCTGTAAAAGCAAGGCGATTCGATCGGCCGCTGCCTCACCGGTGCGGATCGCTCCCTCAAAAAATCCCGGCCAGCGATCGGCCATTTCTGTTCCGGCCCAGTGAATCGGTCCGACGGGAGTAAAAAGAGCCTTGCCGAAACTTGTCCAGACTCCGGGGGGCATAAAGGCGGCATAGGCTCCACCAGTCCAGGGATCCCCGGGCCAATCCACCTCATCGTAACTGATCGGGAAAAGGGCCTCTTGACCGAAATAAATAGCTAAATCCGAGAGGACGGCGGCACGGCGCGCTGGGCTACTCATCGAGCGCCAACGACTATAGCGATCGCCAACTAGGAAGGTGGCGATTACCCCCACGCCAGTTTCGGGATCGGAACTATCAGCACAGAGTTCCAACCATTGACAATTGCCTTGGGCAAGTCCGGCTAGTCCCTGTTTTCGCCAGAAAGGTCGCTCATAGGAAATCAGGACTTTAGCGCAGCATCCCATCGGTACTCGTTGGGTTAGTTGTTCTCGCTGGGGTGGCATCGGTGGATCATAAATAATGCGGCCGGCAAGATGGGGCGGCATGGCAATGATGGCAAATTTAGCGGTAAAAGTGTTCTGGCTGGTTTCTATGGTCACGCCAGCCGAGTCATAATTAAGGCGAAAAACCGGTTCCCCCAGTCGAATTCGCTCTCCTAACTCCGCCGCGATCTTGTCGGGAATTTGTCCCGCTCCGCCATGGATCAGTTCGGCTTCTGGATGTTCGGCTTGAGCGGCGCAATTTTGTCCCCAAAGAACGTGCAGCAGTGAGACTTGGTGGGGTTCGGCCGGCCCGAGAAACCCCACTGCACGCGCCATATAAGCAAAATACCATTGACCAAAATCTGTGCTTGTGTTTTCTTCAATCCACTGGGCAAAAGTTTTACTGTCTAGTTTTTTGGTGTGATCGTTGCTTTGGGGATAACCTGAAGGTAGGGTTTTGGCTAGTTCTTGAAAACGCACCCATGCTGACATCGCATCTTGCCATTCTGCCGCGCCGATATCGGGTACTTCTCCCTCGTGGAAACCCTGAAAAAAACCGTTGAATTCATAGCGTTTGTTGTTGAACACTAGGACGGTTTTTCCCTGATTGGGAGAGGGAAAACGACGTATTTTATACTCCTCGAGGAGGGCCAAAAAACGCTCTTGGGTTGGGCCCACCCACTGACCACCTCGATCGATCCACTGTCCGGAGGGGAGATATTGACCAGACATTCTACCACCGTAACGATTTTGCGCTTCGATCACCAGAACTTGATGACCTCGCCTCTGGAGATTACGCGCAGCGACTAATCCTGCTAATCCTGCCCCGACAACGATACACTCATAGCTAGTCCACATTGATGTCATGATTTTAGCCCCACAGAATATTTTATAATTAACAATTATTATTTTCCCCGATTTTTCCCTCAGTTTCTCTATCCATTGGCTCTTTTGATTAAATTATCTGCTGCCATCAATGTTCGATCTTCTTGTAGCACAAATACAAACTTAAAACAACCATCTCATTACTTTTTGCTCGGTTTCCTTCTTAATCTTGAGTGTAGCTTGTAGTGTAGCGTGTAGTGGATTGTTTCAGCTAATTTGGTGTATTAGAAAAATGCTATAAATTCTATAATCTAAGACTTTAAGCCGAAATCTATTGCCCTATTTTAGCTGAAACAGTCCACTACGGCTACTTAAATTTCCTAGCAAGAGTCTGTCAAGGACTTTGTTTGGGATTGCAATCTTTACCGATGAGATAAAAGCAGACCATGGGGGAATTTTTCCCAGCACATATAAGCAAATTTGTCAAGATGCTGGAAAAATTTTCTTTGCTTTTGCGATCGATTATCGATAGCGTTTTCAGAGAACTTCTCCGAAGACGTTTTCGCGGCACTAAAGCTCTGCAAGAATTATCACTTTAAGCGGTGACATTTTCTGTTTCTGCTGGTTGAATTTCCGGCATTTCTACTTTAATTAAACTCACTCTAGCACGATAAAGTAGTTTTTCCCCATGACGATAGCCCCGATAACGCACTAGAACAGGTGTACCTATTGCTGCTTGACCATCGATCAATTGATGGATTTGCGGATCGTAACCGACATGATCACCGACACTGTGAATTGGTTGCACTCCCCAGCGCTCCAGTAACTGCATAATCGGTTTAACTAGGGAGAGGATTTTGACGGCTGCTAGGTCGGGATTTTTGCGGGCAACGGCCTCGGCCGTGGGCCATTGAACTAACCAAGATTCGATCGCTTCGATGCTTTGACGTTGAAATTCTGCGGCTAATTCTTCTTTTTGCTGGTCTAATTTTTGCTGTAAATTTTGATACTCTTGTTCGATAATTTTTGATTCCCCTGAACGATACTCTGTCCCCATCGTCGGGATTTGAAAATGAGCGAGGAGATCGCTAACTGGCAGCTGCAGCGCATTAGCTAATTTCACCAAAGATTCAGAGGATAATTTGGCGATTAAACCATGGCGAACTCTCTGCAATTGCCAAGAAGATAGACCCGATAACCGACTCAATTCTTCCAGATTTTTACAGCCAATTTCTGCCATTAACTGCTCTAATTTTTGCCGATGATATTTATATAAGGACTCATTCATGGGACTTCTCAGCTTAAGCGATGTGTTTAGCTAAAACGGATTTAGGAGCGCGACGAACTAGACAGAGAATTGTTTCTTTACCGAGACGCTGATGAGCTGCAAAGCGATGGCAACCGGAAAAACCGTAGTAGTTACCATCCACTTCTAAAACATCGATCGGTTCTCTTAATCCCTCCTCAGCGATCGATTGCATCAACTGATTAACTTTTTCGGGATCGGTTTGTCGCGGTAAAGGACGACGAATTTGGGACAGAGGAATGTTTTTAATTTCCATAGTGTCTTCACTATAGCACATTTAGGCTAAACTGAAGATAAGTTGACTCGGTTGCTGATGCACTGGTCCGCCTCGGTGCTGGCAGTTTTCTGGCCACAGACAAGATTTTATCACCCAATCCTCTCCTTTTCTGACTATGATTATTCCTCCTATCAATGAAAAAATTATCCGGCAAAATAGCACCAATGCTTCCTATCAGCGCGGTCAATATTATTACGATAACGGTGCAGTTATTTCTCTTTGGCAACGGGGGCAAAATCTGCAAGCTTTAGTGAGTGGTAGTGAGGTTAAACCCTATCGAGTTGCCATGGATTTTAACCAAGATAATCTTGAGAATGTCTGCTGTTCCTGTCCCTACGATTACGAAGGTTGGTGTAAGCATATTGTGGCGGTTTTATTAACCTGTTCTCGTCAACCAGAATTAATTATCAAAAAAGCTTCTCTAGAGGAGTTAGTGACACCGATCGATGAAAGTAAATTAATAAAATTGCTTAATCATTTAGTGGCTAAACACCCAGAAATTATCGAGACAATTGATAAATTTTTATTTCCAGCTACCCCAGTTAATAAAGCGGGAGGGAAGATAACTATTAATGTCAAAGCTTATCGTAATACTGTCCGTAATGAACTGCGGCAATCCCTGCGAGCGATCGAAGAAGATTACTACGAAGAAGACCCAATTTCTAATGAAATTTATGCCCTAGTGGATGAGTCCCAAGATTATTATCAAAAGGGAGAACCGGATAATGCGATCGCTATTTTAGAAGCAATTATTAGTGCCTGTATCGAGGAATGGGATAATTTAGAAGATTACGGTGCTGTTAATGATGATTTAAGTGCCAGAATCGATCGAGTTCTAACGGCAGCAATTTTAAGCAAGGAATTTAATCCCCAAGAAAAGCAAGATTTAAGGGAAAAGATCGAGCAATGGCAAGATGAATGGAGTGCCGATTTTGAGATGAGTTTAGCAGCCTTACAACAGGGATGGGACGATCCAGTTTTAGAGAAGATTTTACGAGGAGAATCGGCTAATTTTTCAGAAATGTGGTCAGGGAATATCCCCGATTATGCCCAAACATTAACTTCTATTCGCTTAGAAATTTTCGAGAAACAGGAAAAAGATCAGGAGTATTTGAATCTAGCTTTAGCTTCAGGACAAGTGATAGAATACCTAACTAAGTTAGTCTATCTCGATCGCATTGAGGAAGCGATGGCAGCGGCAAAAAACATGATAACCAAGAACGATGAAGCTTTCTTTTTTGCCAAAGCTTTACGGGATGAATCCGCTCCAGAATCCGCTCTAATAATTGCCCAGATTGGTCTAAATTTCCCTGGAAATTATTATTATCAATTAGCTCTCTGGACAAGTGAACTAGCGCAATCTTTAGGGGATATAGATACAGCTTTGGCTGCTAGAATTAAGGCATTTCAAGACCAACCTTCCTTTTCCCATTACCAAAAAATTGAGTCTTTAGCTGGGGAAGATTGGCCCGATTTAAAATTAGACTTGTTAGATTACTTGCGCGAGTTTAGCGGTGGACGTTCCACAGAGGCTAAAATCGATATATTTATCCACGAAAATTTAGTTAGAGATGCAATTGAAGTGGTTTCTGGTAATTCCTATGTGCAGTCTCACCTAATTTGGCGGATAATGGATGCGGCTGCTAGCGTCGATCCTAACTGGGTAATCGATCGCGCGCGTCCTCCTGCGGAAAAGATACTCGACGAAAAAAAGGCTGATCGCTACGAAGAAGCGATTAAATGGCTGAAAAAAGCTCGTAATGCCTTTTATATGTCGGGAAGACGGGAAGAATGGCAAACTTATCGGGAAAGTTTAATTAAGGAACACGGACGCAAATCGAAATTTATGGGGTTATTTAAACATCAGGATTTACAATAATTTAAGCTTCTAGCCGTCAGTTATCGGCTAGAATCAGGCTGTTTTTAGCTTGTGGCAGAGGAATTGTCCTAATCTTAAGTCTGTGATGTTTCGACGCAAAGTAGAGTATAATAGAAGATTGGTCTAAACTTATCTCCAGACTACTTATACTGAATATTCATTGTCAAAAAATATGACTGAAACTATTCGCTTTTTGATGTGTTCTCCCGATCATTACGATGTGGATTATGTGATTAATCCTTGGATGGAGGGCAACATTCACAAATCTTCCCAGGAAAAAGCTAGGCAACAATGGCAGCAGCTTTATCATATTCTCAAAGATCGGGCGCTCGTGGATTTAGTCACACCAGAAAAAGGCTGGCCTGACATGGTTTTTACCGCTAATGCGGGATTAGTTCTGGAAAAAATAGTCGTTCTCAGTCGCTTTTTACACAAAGAAAGACAGGGAGAAGAACCCTATTTTAAACAGTGGTTTGAAGATAACGGTTTTACGGTTCATGAACTGCCAAAAGATTTACCCTTTGAAGGTGCAGGAGACGCATTATTAGATCGGGAAGGACGTTGGTTATGGGCAGGATATGGCTTCAGAACCGAGTTAGATTCCCACCCTTTAATCGCTAAATGGCTCGATATCGAGGTTTTATCCCTACGTTTAATCGATGAACGTTTCTATCACCTTGATACCTGTTTTTGTCCCCTTAGTGGTGGCTATCTTCTCTACTATCCCGATGCTTTTGATGCCTATTCAAATCGGTTAATTGAGTTAAAAATTCCCGAAGAAAAACGCATTATCGTTGAAGAAGCCGATGCGGTTAACTTTGCTTGTAATGCAGTGAATATCGGTCAAGTAATCGTCATGAATAAAATTAGTGACGATTTACAATATAAGTTAGCAGCAAAAGGCTTTGAAGTGGTACAAACTCCCCTGACGGAATTCTTAAAAGCAGGAGGAGCCGCTAAATGTTTAACCCTGCGTACCACGGAACCCTTAATTCCAGACCATCACGCTAATGTCACCATTGAAAGTCGCATTCTCCAGTTAGAAGGTCATCTCCTCGACGCGGGAATTATGAATAAAGCTCTCGATGTTGTGGTAGGAAATGGCGGCAGTTTCAAGGTTTTAAACTTCACTTTAGGGATTGAGCGCCAAAGTACCTCCTCAGCAGAAGTGCGCGTTTCTGCACCCTCCCACGAGGTAATGGAGGAGATCATGGTACAATTGATCGACCTCGGTGCGGCCGCTCGTCCCCAAGAAATCTGTGATGTCAATACCGCAGTGGTGACACAAGATGGGGTCGCTCCCGATGATTTTTATGTCAGCACCATCTATCCCACGGAAGTGCGGGTGAATTGTGAATGGGTGCGGGTGGAAAATCAACGCATGGATGCAGCCATCGTCGTCACTGAAAGTCCGGAAGGCAAAACGGCGAAATGTACTCTGCTGCGGGATTTAAAAGCTGGCGATCGCGTTATGGTGGGAGTTGAGGGCATCCGTACTATCCGACAGGCGGAATCCCGGGAACAACGCAACAGCACCCAGGAATTTACCTTTATGGGTGCGGGGGTTTCCAGCGAGCGCCGAGTCGAGTTAACCGTCGAGCAGATTGCCTGGGAAATGCGTAAAATTCGCGACCAAGGCGGTAAAGTGGTGGTAACGGCAGGTCCAGTGGTCATTCACACCGGAGGAGCGCAACATCTCTCCCGTTTAATCCGCGATGGTTACGTTCACGCTTTACTGGGGGGAAATGCGATCGCAGTTCACGACATGGAACAGGCGATCATGGGTACTTCTTTAGGGGTAGATATGCAGAAAGGTATCCCCGTACGCGGTGGCCATCGTCACCACCTGAAGATTATCAACCTCATCCGTCGCCACGGCAACATCGCCAAAGCTGTATCGGCCGGGGTATTGACAAAAGGCGTAATGTATGAATGCGTCAAGAATAATGTCCCCTTCAGTCTAGCTGGTTCAATTCGCGATGATGGTCCGCTTCCAGATACGGAGATGGATTTAATTAAAGCACAGGAAGAATATTCCCGCTTAATTCAAGGTGCAGACATGATTCTCATGCTGTCTAGTATGCTCCATTCCATCGGTGTGGGCAATATGACACCGGCAGGGGTAAAAATGGTCTGTGTCGATATTAACCCGGCCGTGGTGACAAAATTAAGCGATCGAGGTTCGGTAGAATCGGTCGGTATCGTCACCGATGTGGGTTTATTCCTGAGTCTGTTAACCCAACAGTTGGATAAATTAACCCGTCCCTTGGTAGAAACGGTTTAAAACCGCAAGTAAATCCTCTAGAGACGTTTCTAGAAGCGTCTCTTTTTTAATTATTCCCATAATTGGCGATACTGCCGATCATAGGCTATTAATGAACCTTCTAAAAAACAAAGAAAAAATCCGTTTTATTGACCTCTTTTGTGGTTTGGGAGGATTTCGAGTCGCAATTGCACAAGTTTGTCGCCAAAAAAACTTAGCATCTGATTGTGTTTTTTCCTGCGATATAGATAAAGACGCTCAGGCAATTTATCACGCTAATTTTGGCGACCAACCCCAGGGAGATATTACCGAAATCGCTGCCCTAGACATTCCCAATCATGATATTTTAATGGCAGGATTTCCCTGTCAACCCTTTAGTATTTGTGGCAATTTAAAGGGATTTGAGGATACCAGAGGCACGCTATTTTTTGAGATTGCCCGTATTTTAAAAGCCAAACAACCCGCAGCATTTATTCTGGAAAATGTCAAGCAATTACAAGGACATCAACAGGGAAAAACCTTAGAAGTTATTCTCGATACTCTGCAA